>CAMWPE010000028.1 GCA_947176055.1 uncultured Desulfovibrio sp. | reverse complement strand
CTTTAACCCTCTTTCGGATCTCAAGCATATTCCCAATCTCAAGAAAAAAGAGCTTATTTTTCTCCAAACCATGGGGCCGCGTCTGGGGGGGTTGCTTACAAAGGATATTGGAGAATTAAAAAGGGTTTTCCTCTCCCCCGGACCTATTTTCGATCCCGAAGACAGAAGCGACGATTATTGGGGATATACCGAAGCCTTTTATTCCGTAGGATTCAGGCCGGGCGACGCGGTGCAGAATACTTTTAATTATCAGCTCACCCCGGCGGGATTAATGTTCGAAGAGCCCCTGCGCAATCTCGGTTGCGCCGTAATCCCTGCCGGTCCCACGGACGCGGCGCAACAGCTTGATATTATGCAAAAGTTGCGCGTGTCCGGATATGTGGGGACGCCCAGTTTTTTAATGCATCTTGCTCAGAAAGCCGAAGAAAAGGGCCTGAATTTGCGTAAGGATTTGTTCCTTGAAGTGGCATTCGTCACAGGCGAGAGACTTTCCGAAAAAACGCGAGCGCAGATGGAAAAAAAATTTGATCTCATCATGCGCCAGGGTTACGGCACCGCGGACGTAGGCTGCATAGGGTACGAATGTTTTCATAAAAACGGACTGCATATCGCTAATCGTTGCTATGTGGAAATCTGTCATCCGGACACGGGCATACCCCTCAAAGACGGCGAAGTAGGCGAAATTGTCGTAACGGCGTTTAACAAGACTTATCCATTAATTCGTCTGGCCACAGGCGATCTCTCGTATATCGACAGACGTCCCTGCCAGTGCGGGAGGACAAGTCCCAGGCTTGGCAGTATTGTGGGTCGCGTTGACACAACGGCGCGCATTATGGGCATGTTCGTTTATCCGCATCAGGTCGAGCAGGTCATGAGCCGGTTTGAGGAAATCAAGCGGTGGCAAATCGAGGTCACAAATCCGGGCGGCATAGACGAAATGACTTTGTATATTGAGACGAGCGGATTTAAAAGGGAAGAAGAGCTATTGCATCAATTCCGCGAAAAGATCAAATTGCGTCCGGAACTCAAGATTCTCGCACCCGGCAGTCTGCCGCCTCAAATTAGACCTATCGAGGACAAGAGACGCTGGGATTAAAGGGTTGGTCCCATACAATTCAAAGGAGAAAAATATGGCGAATCAAGATTACGATACGCTTATCGCGTTTCTAACGGATAAACACGGCAAAATAATCGAGGCCGAAAGAATCGCTTACGAAAAACTCAAGGGCGGGGACAAGGACGAATACCTTAAAAAAATGAGAGAAAAAGCGATGATTCTCGCCGATCTTTCCAGGGAATGCGAGCCCGCTCTGGCGAATTTGCCCCCAGACAAAAGGGAAAAGATCTCGGAGGAAACTAAAAGGTTTTCTGTCAGCGCCGCCACAGCCCTCAATCTGGATTCCAGTTTCTATATGGCGGCGTTGCTGTATCGCGACAATCATAAAGACGGCGAGCCCGACAATCTTTACGTGTTTATCGAGGATCTGAAAAACGATAAAATCTAGATTCCTCCAGGAATGGCGGGAGGGACAAGGTTCGCGCGCTCAAATAAATGTCTTGGCGCTCTCGCTTCTTGCGGACGCGATCTGGATCCAGGGGACGCTTTTATTCGCCGTTAAAGCATATTTGTCTAGAAATTGTTTTGGCGCCGCGTTTGAAAGGAGTTAAGTCATGGTGAGACATATTGTATGGTGGACATTGAAAGGCGAAAAACCGGAGAACGAACGAAAGGCGGAAATCGGATTCATTCTTGACGCCGCGAACAGTTTGCGCGATCTTCCATCGTTAAAATCTCTGGAAATTTCGGCGACCATCGAGGCATCAACGACTGTGCCCTGCGATCTTGTCCTGACTACGACGCACGACAGCGTAGAAAAGCTGAATGAGTATCAGAAGGATCCCATTCATAAAAAATTCGGCGAGCTGCTAAAACAATATGTCGATTCCAGAAGTTGCGTAGATTTTTCCTGGCAACCAGTCGACACCGCTCACGGGAAATAAGATGGACCGTTCGAGCGCGCCTGTTTTTCCCCGTTGAAGTCGATATGGATGGGCGCGGAAGAAGGGTTATGTAAAGACGAAGCCCGCGGTCATAAGCTGAAACCGCGGGCTTCGCTCTATTTGGGCTTGATTTCGGTCAGGCCCTTGTTTTCGGAGCACTCGCCGTCGCAATAACAGCGATTCGCGCTCCTGCAAGGCGCTTCGCAGGAGCAACCTCCCTTTCGTTTAAGGGTGGAGAATATTTTTTTTCCCATAAAAAACAAAGCGATAATAACGCAAACGCCAACGACGATTAATTGCGTATTCATACCACATTCTCCTTTGACTATAACCGTCCTCCCGAGCCAGGCGCGTCGCTCGCGCCTACGACAGTAATTGGAACGTCCCCGGACTGCCTGAAGTCAAAGTATAGTATTTGAAAACGAATGTCAATATCAATTATTTTTATCCCTGCAATCCGGACACGCTCCATACAGATTATGGGAATGACCGAATAGCTTAAAGCCGTTTTTCTCGGCTATTTCTTTTTGCAACTCTTCAATGCGAGGGTCGCAGATTTCCACAATTTTGCCGCATCTCGCGCAGATCAGATGATCATGGTGCGCGTTGGGATTTGCGATCTCATAGCGGGTGATGTTGTCTTTCAGCTGGATTTCGTTAGCCAGTCCCGCTTCGCAGAGGAGTTTCAGTGTGCGATACACGGTGGTCTGGCCGATGCCGGGATCGATGCGGGATATTTCCCTGTAAAATTCTTCCAGGGAATGGTGCCCGGGGAGGCCAAAAAAAACTTCCGCTATCGCCTTTCGTTGCGAAGTGGTATTTAAGCCTTTGCGGGACATGAACTGTAAAAAACGGCTTTGGGGATCGATATCTGATGAAGTCATGGCGCGCTCATGGTAGCGGAATATTTCTCTCGCCGTTAGCGGAAGGCGCTATAGCGATAACAAAAGTCTTCGTCTCAGAGGAGATTTAAGTTTATACGAACGCGAGGAGCCTTCGCGGGCGTCGACTAAATATCGCGCCGACGCGTTTTGATGATACCGTGTCGCGGTCGCGCTTACAAGCCTGACATACAGGCGATTCGCGTTCGCGCTCGACTATGAAACGGAAATAAGGCAAAATTTTTGCCTTCATAAATTTAGTGGACAAGAGCGCCCGGCAAAGAATGGAAGCGGACGGCCAGCGGGGAGAGCCGTACGGCGCCATCGCGCCGCGTCCGGCGCGCGATCGTATCGGAGTAAAAATGCCAATTATTCATAAAACTGGATCGGACAGGACGCTTACCTTGCGGGAACCGGAAAAACCCAGACTCTATCGCGATCTTTTTCCGTACACTAATATTTGCCGCACAAGTTTTGACGACACATTGTTGAGCCCCAGACCGGCTGAAAAGATGCGGATAACGGATACCACATTCCGGGACGGGCAACAGGCGAGACCTCCGTACACTGTAAGGCAGGTCGCCAGGATGTTTGATTTTTTGCACAGGCTTGGCGGCAGAAGCGGATTGATCTCCTCCTCCGAATTTTTTCTCTATTCGCCGCGCGACCGCAAATGCGCGGAGGTGTGCCGTTCGAGGGGTTACCGTTTTCCCCAGGTTACCGCGTGGGTGCGGGCTACCCGGGATGATCTGAAACTGGTCCGGGATATGGAATTTAGCGAAACGGGAATGCTGACCAGCGTTTCGGATTATCACATTTTTCTTAAACTGGGAAAAACGCGGCGACAAGCTATGGATATGTATGTCGATCTCGTTTCTCAAGCGCTCGAATGGGGCATCGTTCCCCGCTGTCACTTCGAAGATATCACGCGCGCGGACATATATGGATTCTGTCTGCCGTTTGCCCAGAAATTAATGGAATTATCCCGTCAGAGCGGAATGCCGGTGAAAATCCGTCTATGCGACACAATGGGATACGGCGCCCCGTGGGCAGGAGCCGCGTTGCCTCGCTCCGTTCAGAAAATTGTCCGGGCCTTCGTCGACGAAGCCGACGTTCCCGGCGAATGGCTGGAATGGCACGGTCATAACGATTTTCATCTGGCTCTCGCAAATGGAGTCACAGCCTGGCTATACGGCGCGGGCAATGTGAATGGCACTCTTTTCGGATTTGGGGAAAGGACGGGCAACACGCCTCTGGAAGCCCTGGTAATTGAGTATATCTCCCTGACCGGCGATGACGCCGCGGCTGACACGGGGATTATTTCGGAGATAGCCGAATTTTTCGAAAAAGAGTTAAATTATAATATTCCGCATAATTATCCTTTCGCCGGGAGGGATTTCAACGCCACCAGCGCCGGCGTTCACGCGGACGGACTAGCCAAAAACGAGGAAATTTACAATATTTTCGATACAACCCGGCTGCTTGGACGTCCGGCGCCTGTGATAGTTACGGACAAGACCGGGCGTTCTGGCGTCGCGTACTGGATCAATACGAATCTTGGACTCTCCGAAGACAGGAAGGTATCCAAAAAGCATCCCGCTGTCGGAGCGATTTCAGAAGCCATCGCCAACTTATACGCCGATACGGGCAGGACAACCAGCCTGTCGCATCAGGAAATGGAGGCCCTTGTTCAGGCGGCGATGCCGGAATTGTTCGTCACGGAATTTGACAAGATGAAGAAGATCGCGGATAGACTGGCCGCCCATCTCTTTCAACGTTTGGCCAGTAATCCGGCGCTTAAGGCTCTTAATGATGAATCTTGCGCGGCCCTGGATTCATTCGTGAAAGAATATCCCTTTATCCAGTTTGCCTGCCTGACCGACGCCGCCGGGAAAATGCGTTGCTCGGCTATAGCCGATTCGGAATATCGACAGGATTACGACGCGTTGCGTCCCGGGTACGATTTTTCGGACAGGGAATGGTATAGAATACCTATGCGCGACGGCGAAATGCATATTATGGATGTGTATCAATCGCATTTTACAAAAAAACTGGTCATAACAGTGTCGCGCGCCGTGACGGATGACAGCGACAAAATTATCGGTATCGTCAGCGGGGATATGCAACTCGAAGAGTTGCTCAAGCGTTCGAAAGTCCTGGATCAGGACAACCTGCTAAAAAACGAAGAAGCCGACTAAAACGGACGAAAAATGAAAGTAAATTATATTAAAGGCGACGGAATCGGCCCGGAAATCTGGGAAGCGACCAGGCCCGCGTTGGACGAGGCTTTACGATTGGAAAACGGCGCGCCAATAGAATGGACCGAATTGCTCGCGGGCGAAAAAGCGCGCGAGGAAACAGGGGAGCCGTTGCCGGAAGAAACAATGAACGCGTTAAAAGGAGCGCGTTTTGCCATTAAGGGGCCGCTGGGAACGCCCGTAGGATCTGGCATTCGCAGTCTGAATGTAGCGTTGCGCCAGGGACTCGATCTGTACGCCTGCGTCCGGCCGGTGCAATATATCGAAGGACTCTCGACGCCGGTTAAACATCCGGAAAAAATCGATATGGTAATTTTCCGCGAAAATACGGAAGACGTGTACGCGGGAATAGAGTTCGCGGCGTTAACTCCCGAGGCGAAAAAATTGGCGGAATTTTTGCGGGATAGTCTGGGAGTCAAGAATTTATCAGGCGACGCGGCCATCGGCGTAAAACCTATGACGGAGCGCGGCAGCAAGAGACTCATCCGCAAAGCCCTGCAGTACGCTCTGGACAATGGCCGGAAGAGCGCGACTCTCGTCCATAAGGGAAATATCATGAAATTTACGGAGGGCGCATTCCGCCAATGGGGTTACGAGGTGGCCCGCGAAGAATTCGGCGCCAGGACACGACTGGAGAACGAAGATGGCGAAGGCAAACTGATTATAAAAGACAGAATAGCCGACGCGATGTTTCAGGAAGCGCTGTTGCGTCCGGAGGAGTACGACGTTATAGCTACGCCGAATTTGAACGGAGATTATCTTTCGGACGCGCTGGCCGCTCAAACCGGAGGATTGGGATTGGCTCCTGGCGTAAATATGTCGGACAGCCTCGCTTTTTTCGAAGCCACGCATGGCACGGCTCCCAATCTCGCGGGAAAAGACGCGGCTAATCCGGGAAGTCTTATGTTGAGCGGCGCGATGCTTCTTGAAGCTATGGGCGAAAAAAAAGCCGCTGGCCGAATCCGGAAAGCATTGCGGAAGGCCATTGGCCAAAAACGCGTTCCCGCCGATCTCGCGGGACAAATGGAAGGCTCGAGCGTGGTCGGCTGTCGCGAATTCGGGGAAATCGTAGGCGAAAATCTATAGAATGGAACCGCCCCGGATCACGGGATCCCGGAAAGGAAAAGGAAAGGACGCCATGATTGAAATTATTAATGAACCCGTAGTCGTAGCGGATGAAAAATTATACAGGGCGAGGGAAGGGAAGAGCGCGAATATCTCCGCGAGCGACGAAGCGACGATCGCGCGGCGGATATTTAAGGCGCATAACAAAAGCGCGGTTCCGGGCAAGCTGGAAATAAGCTTCGATTGCCTGGTTTCCCACGATATTACGTACGTAGGGATTATCCAGACAGCAATTGCCTCCGGCCTGAAAAAATTTCCTGTGCCATATATATTAACAAATTGCCATAATAGTCTCTGCGCGGTCGGGGGTACCATAAACGAGGATGATCATGTCTTCGGCTTGTCGGCCGCCGAAAAATTCGGAGGAATTTTCGTGCCGCCGCATCTCGCGGTAATTCATCAATATATTCGCGAAATGGAAGCCAAATGCGGAGGCATGATCCTGGGCTCGGACAGCCATACCCGCTACGGCGCGCTGGGAACTTTGGGAGTGGGCGAAGGCGGACCGGAACTCGTTAAACAGTTGCTCGGTCAAACCTGGAATCTGGATCTGCCAGAGACGATATTGATTTGGCTGGAAGGAAAGCCAAAGCCGGGGGTGGGACCGCAAGACGTTGCTCTGGCTTTAATCAGGACGGTATTTAAAAGCGGATTTGTAAAAAATAAGACACTTGAGTTTGGCGGTCCAGGCGTCGCGAATCTTTCAATGGATTTTCGCAACGGCGTCGATGTGATGACAACGGAAACCGCCTGTCTGACGTCCATTTGGCCTACTGACGAAAAAACCAAAGAGTGGATGATAATTCATGGCAGAAAAGACGATTACAAAGAATTAAAAGTCGTAAGTCCGGCGAGCTACGACGGTTGTGTCAGGATTGATTTAAACTCCGTCGAGTCGATGATAGCTTTGCCTTTTCACCCCTCCAACGTTTATACGATCAGGGAGTTTACGGCTAACGCCGGCGAAATCCTCGGCGAGGCGGAAGCCGAAGCGGAAAAGCTCTTTGGAACGGTAGCAAAAAATTTGCGTCTTAAAGAAAAAATCAGCGGGCGAGGTGTAAAAGCGGATCAGGGTATAATCGCCGGATGCGCCGGCGGGACTTTTGAAAATATCAGCGCGGCGGCCGCGGTGTTCGAAAGAGGCGCGAATAACAATCTCTCCTTTACCTTTGACGTATATCCTGCTAGCGTACCAGTAGCGAGCGCATTAATGAGCGATGGGATAACGGAAGCGCTGTTGTCCCGCGGAGCGATCTGGAAAACCTCTTTTTGCGGTCCGTGCTTTGGCGCCGGGGACACGCCGGCGAACGGCGCTTTGTCCATACGGCATACGACGCGCAATTTTCCCAACAGGGAGGGATCGAAACCCGGGGATGGCCAGATTTGCGCCGTAGCTTTGATGGACGCGCGGTCGATAGCCGCTTCCGCCGTAAACGGCGGAATAATCACGGCCGCCGACGGTCTGGACTGGGATAAAATACGACCCGATCCATTTTTCAGATTTAATCCGTCGGCTTATGAAAATAGAGTCTATAACGGATATGGGAAAGCGGACATGGAAAAAGAATTAATTACTGGCCCCAATATTTCTGAATGGCCCGATATGCCACCCCTGCCCGAGCATCTTATTCTGGAGATCTGCGGCGTAATTCTCGATCCGGTAACGACTACGGACGAGCTCATTCCATCCGGCGAAACCTCTTCCTTGAGATCAAATCCTAAAAAGCTGGCCGAATATACCTTGTCACGCAAGGATCCGGGTTATGTCGGACGCGCGAAGGCCATATTGGCGGAAGAAGAAGAGCGGGCGAAAGATCCGGAAAACGCCGAGCTTGTGGCGAAAGTGGAAAAGCTGATCGGCTATTGCTCAAAACAACCGGTAGCTGAACAGATTGAAATCGGTCCTGATTTCCTTAAATATACGGGCCTGGGCAGCGTTATTTACGCCAATAAACCAGGAGACGGCTCGGCCCGCGAGCAGGCGGCTTCCTGTCAAAAGGTTCTGGGCGGCTGGGCAAATCTGGCCCGCGAATACGCGACGAAACGGTATCGTTCCAATTTGATCAACTGGGGCGTCATTCCTTTCCTGGTGGGACCGGATATAGGCAAGGATCTTCAAGTCGGCGATTATCTTATAATTCCGCATATCCGTTCGTACGTTTACAACGGCGCTCCGGAGATACTCTGCGCTCTGTTGCATATGAATAAAGATGAAAGCAAAATCTGGTCCGAGCAAATCGCGCTTTTTCTGCACGGTTTAACGGAGGAAGAAAGAAAGATTTTGATGGCCGGCAGTCTTATTAATTACAATAAAGAGAAAAGTTCCCAAGATTAAGAAAAAATACTTACATCAAAATCGCAATTTTAGCGTCAGGATACGCCGCGCGAAAGAATATTTTTATACCTTTCGTTCGGCGTATTTTGGATCCTATCAATTATCGTATGTATAATCCATAAATTAATTAGAGATCTATTCGATTTCAATATGAAAATATTGAGTAATTTTAAGGATTATTATGATTTTTTATGCTTTTAATACGGAGTAGATGATAATATAATTTTTAAGCGCAATAGGATAATACCATTACAAGATAAGAAAAAGGGTTCTTTAATACCATATAAGAGGACAAGGGAAAATATAATGTCCAATGGATTAATTGATCTTTATGATGAAGAAATCCCATGGCCAGATAACTTGCCGGAAAATATGCGGGATTCCATTTCACGGCTTGAAACGTATCGTGAGAAAAATTTGATTGCCGAGTACGAAATTGAAGTCGGCATGTTGGAAATGTTGGGAAAAACTGAAGAAATATTTGGAAAAATTACGGAAAAACAACTCTACGACATTTTTGACAAGGTGGGGATATGATTATCGATCTGCCAAACTTCGACTTTTGCACCCATTTTCCTCATTGCGAAACTCTCAATGAAAATGCTATTATACCTGAGATTTTCAAGTTTAGGTATCACCTAGGTTCGTCTAACATTTTCTATTTTGAAGACGGACCAATAATCTGTAAGTTCTAAAGTGTCCCTATTATTGGAGTCATCTATTATTTTATATACGAATATAATCCAATAAGAAAACATGCAGCAATGAGAATTGCGAAACCCGAAGATTATTTGAAATACTATCAATGGCGAGTATAAAATGGCGTCGCAGATTGGGGTCATGTAGTGTGGCCGGAGATCTGGGGCGGAAAGAAGGGATGGCGCCATATCAAGTCCCGCAACGTGGGGATAGTCCAAAGAGACGAGCCACGAATGGTATATGATATTCCATCGAGTTCGCATCGGGAATTAAACTATCCGATATTGTGGAAACGAGGGACGCTTCCGGATGGAACTGCGGCCCTGCTTATGCCAAATTTATCAAAAATTTCAGGATTTAGCGGCCTGTATCCTCCAGAAAGGATTTATCGGGATATTTATAATTTTTTATAACAGGTCCGCGAAAGTCCGGACGCTTCCCCCCGCCAGACGATAGATAACGCTAGCCGCATTCTCGAGCATGGTTTCGATACGCGGCTCTCTTTCCGGCATCCTGTCGCCGTCCGGCGCAAAAAGAAAAAATAGGCGCTGGATAATGATGGTGTCAAATATTTTTGCGAGCTATCCAAAACAGCCGTGTTCGCGTATATATTCGTTCTCCAATCCGCTTGAAGCGCCGGCGCTATATTTAAATTTTTTCGCTGATCACTATATCATATTTCGCTTGAAAATGTCCCTTATCGGCGGAGTAAATCTGCCTTGGAACATTTTCGCGAGCGTCTTTGCGAGGCAAATCCGCCGTAGCGCGCAACTCTTTTCAATCGCGACGCGCTATAATTTTGATTAAAGTGCGTCGCCAATCCCTATTTAGATCGTAGTTTAATTAAAGATAAATCGGGTGATTTATTAGCAATTAACCCATTCCTCAAATTCTTCGGCAAGCATCTCTTTTTCTTCTTCAGTCAAATTTATGGTAGAAAAAAGGCGCTTAATGTGTCTAGCCGGTTGAGCGGTATATTCTAAACCGTAATCAATTAGCCAGCGCGCGAAATAGATAATTAGATTCCGTTCGTCTACGCCGTATTTTTCGTTTAATCGCGACAGCAGGGAGAGAATATCTAGCTCGCTTATTCGGGAAAAGGATAGAAGCGGAGATTGAGCGGCGCTTTCCAACCAGGTTCGCAAAAAACGAGTCGCCGTTATCGTCGGCGAATATCGTCGGCTCGCGCGGTCTGGCGAGGGCGCGAAATCGGCGACGATAAATTCTTTGAGCGATGCCGCGGCTTTTTTGACACCCGATATCCGTGCCAAATCGAACTTGCTTACCGGAGTCAAGCGGATTGATTCAAACAGGATCTGATCTTCGGGAATCATTTGCGGAACGTATTCGACTCTCGGAAATTCGTCCGCGATGCCCGACGCTTCAAATTCGAGAATAAAAGAAGTCTCGTCGGAAAGAATTTGATATTCCATGGCTATCTCCAGCGCGAGCCGTTTATCCTGAATTGATTTGAGCAGAAAAGAAGCCGCGATTTTGTTCAGCTCCGGATCGACGGCTGGATTCCAGGCTTGAAATTTAGCGCTTATATAAGTTTCGTCTTTATAATCCGCTTTTCCATACGCTATTTCATGCGACGGGATGTTTGAGGATCTCCATGAAACGGGAACGGGCAAATTCGCGGCGCTCTTTTCCCAAGGCTTTTCGTCCATATATTCCCGAAGACGATTCGTAATCGCCGCTATATTTTCGCCGGGGGCAAGCGAGAAACAGGCGCCTCCGGTTTCAACCGCGATTTTTTCCAGTAGGGGTAGATTTGGCGCGAAGCCAATTGCAAGACAAAACACGCGGACGTCCGCGGCTCGCGCCAGCTGAATGGCGCGGTCGGCGCTCCAGACATTGCCATCCGTAACGAGCAAAACGTCAAACGGCCGATCTCCGGAAGCGGAAGACGCGACGCTGGATAACGCTTCGTCAAGACGCGTCGCGCCAAGTTCGGCGTAAGAAGACTTCGCTGCTTTGCGAAGACGCGATAGATTGAAAGGGGAGGCTTGCCGGAAATTTGAGCCGACGCGCTCGAGTCTCGAGCCGAAGCGGCTGAAAAGAAAACGATCTTCCGGCTCAAGAAGATCGGCGAAATTTGTCAACGCCTTTTTTGCCAGCGCGACCCGAGGGCCTGACATCGAGCCTGAACAATCGAGGAGAATATGGACGGAGAGCGGACGACGCGGGAGAGCTTTTGGTTTTTTGGCGGCCGCGACGATGAAAAAATCGCGGTCTCCCCGTATATATACCGGAGGTCGTTCGGGTTCGGGAACTTCAAGGTTGACGATTAGGTCCCGATTCATGGGCAGGCTCAACGAAAGTTTTTTGCCGTCCGGGGCTTCCGTCAAAGCGTATTCAAGCCCGGGGACGTAGACTTTCGCGTCCCCCAGTTCCGATGATATATTAAAATGAACGAACGCGGAAAACCGCGCCGCCGAATCGGCGAAAATCTTTTCTCGCGGTTTCAAGTATTTTTTTCCGTCGCCAAAACGATTCGATATGACAAGGGGAATAACGAAGCGAATACGCTCTCCATCCCATGGGGTTAATTGCGCGCAGGATAGAACCGCGCTTAATCTCTCTCCCGATGGGATAATCCCAAGATTAATAGTATATAAGCCAAACGAAGACTTTTGCAACATAATAGCTAGATTTCCCTGGGTAACGGCTTTTTCGTAAGTTTCTTCGGCTTCGCGGACAGGAACGGCGCGGGAGAGCGCTTCGCGCTTGTTGAAAAAAGCTTTTAAACCCGTAATTACTGTTCCCGCCGGCGCGGGAAATGTGTAAATAGCTTCGATGCCGACGGGAGAGTCGTTTTTCCAGGTTTGGGTCATGGTCCAGGAACATGAGCGCGGGCCCACGCGCCCGTTAATTCTCATTGATTTAAACGATATGGCGGGCGCGGACAGGAATCCCCGCGCGGGAGCGTCTTTTTGTGGACAAATCGCGTCCAGCGTATCAAAATGCGGCGAAGGCGAATTCCAGATATACGAGCCAAGCGCCCCTTGGGCAATTAAAGCCTGATTCAGGCGACCAGGGGATCCCGGCGGATAAGATCCTGGAAATGTATAAACCGACATTATTCCTGCTCCTGTAATTATCGCGTTAAGTTTCCATTATTACGGCTAATTTCCAAAATCCGGAATAGCAATCCGCTAGACAATAATTTGATTTATTTTATAAGGCTCCGGCCGAAGGCTTTTGAGAAAATATCCGAAAATCAACCGCGCTATGGCGACTTTGCGACGCGAAACAGCCCGCGAAATTATCGCTCAAAGGACTTTGCCTCTCCGGTAGGGGATAATTTCAAGCGAAATATGCTATAGGAAGGCGCCGGACAGCGTCGTCGTCCGCATACTCGCGAATTTAAACGACGTAATAAAATTTTTCGAAAGGCTTTTGGCCGCGCTATTGGACGTTTTTCTACGGGAATCAAGAAAAGCGCGAGACGCGGAGCCGGAAGCGACACAACCGGGATCATGTCCGCGCCGGAGCCGACGTCTCCGTCAGTGGCTAGTTTCAGGCGAAATATGTTGCAAAGAGAGGCGCGTATGGCTTCAAAAATGGACGAAAGCACGCCTGGGGTAAAAGTCTTGAGAATTTTCCGCCGGTTGCTCGTCGATAGGGGAAAACATTATCAATCGGATCTGGCGGCCGAATTTAATTGCTCCGCGCAGACAGTCATAAGGGTGATGACCGATATAGAAAATGTCATCGGCGTCAATCTGGAAACGGGTCTGGACAACCGGAGAAGGTGGTACAGGTTGAAAGGAAAATTGGGCATGAATGTAGGCAAGGACAGCGACGAAGTGCGTTATCTGTCCATATGCCGTGATATAGCCGCTCCCGATATGTCCAGGGACTCGCTTTCGAGGATGGACGACGCCATTTTCCAGTTCTCATTACAGTTCGCCCAGGAGCAATCCGCCCCGGGCGGCGCGCCGAAAGTAAGATTTTTTAGCAAAGGGATGATCGATTACCGCCCGTATATGGGAATTATCGAAAAAATATCGAAGGCCATAGAGCGCGGAAGGATTTGCGAAATTGAATACAAATCTACCGGCAGTCAACTAGTTAAAAAATACTATTTCGCGCCTTCGTCATTTTTCAGCATGTCCCAAACCCTGTACGCCGCCGGCGCCATAATGGAAGACAACAAGATCGATGTGCGGCATTTCTGCACGTTGCCCGCGCAAAGGATAAAAAGTTGCGTCGTCACAGAGCGCAGACATAATGTGGATTTTCCGGAAATCCTGCCGGATGTCTTCGGTTTGCCATGGCATGAACCAAAAATGTTCCGGATAGTATTCAGACGGGGGAAGGCGGCCGATTATGTGGCCGAAAGAATCTGGTCCGCAAGACAAAAGATATCATATCGCCCCAACGGGGATTTGGCGCTCGAGCTGGTCTCCACCAGCCGACCGGAGCTTGAAGCCTGGGTAAGAAGTTTTGGCGACGAGGCGCTGGAATTCGAAGAAATGGAAGAAGAAATGGTCAACGGGGACGCGTGATCCCGGCGCGACGATTTTTATTGTCGCGTCTTTAATCTCTTTGACGCGCTCCCCGGAAAGGTTATTGGAAAATACGAAAATTTTGCGGTAAAAAAATCTTGACGCGAACTTATTTATTGCTTATACCTATTTTCGCAAAACAGGAGCGTAGCTCAGGTGGCTAGAGCGCTTCCTTGACACGGAAGAGGTCAGCAGTTCAAGTCTGCTCGTTCCTACCATGGAAATAAGGGGTTTACCCCAAAAATAATGTTCTTGTTTTCTGGAAGTGCGTTTAATGGGGAGATATATCTCCCCATTTTATTTTTATTCGCGCGCGGCGCGGCAAGTTGATCTAACGAAGGGATAGAAATGGCTGAAGAGGCAGGCGCCCGCTCGTACGGCGAGATATTGAAAGACAGGATTTCCGGAAAAGCATTCAAGAATCTCATAGCCGCGAAAGTCAGATCGGGCGACGAATGGTCATTGAAAGATCTCGCCTTAACCGCGGCGAACAACGCGGAAGAAATAGAGCCCGTATACGCCGATTCCCCGGAAGGCGAAGAAATTTTGCGACATTCCGCCGCGCATGTGATGGCGAGCGCGGTCAAAAAGCTTTTTCCCGAAGCGAAAATCGCCATAGGACCAGCCATAGAAAAAGGCTTCTATTACGATTTTGACCCCGAGAAGCCCTTCTCCCCCTCTGATCTGGAGTTAATCGAGAAAGAGATGGCTAAAATAGCCGCCGCGAAATTGCCTTTTGTCCGGACGACGATGAGCAAGGCGGACGCTATAAAATATTTCGCCGATCAGGGGGAAATCTACAAAGCCGAAATAGCGGAAAATTTGCCGGACGACGAAGCGGGCGTATATAGT
>CAMWPE010000027.1 GCA_947176055.1 uncultured Desulfovibrio sp. | reverse complement strand
GAATATGTATTGCGTCATTTTGCTATTAAAAAGGAAAAAGTTATTTTACTTCTATTACCGCATTGTTTACAAAATTCTGGTTGTCCAGTTCGCTTAAATATAAAATTAAGCAATTGCAAGAGATGTTATAAATGCAAAATTGGTGAATCTATTGAATTTTGCGAAAAAAATAACATTTATATCGCGGTAGCTTCAGGAGGAACTGTCGCTAGAAATTATGTTAAAAATATTAAGCCTGATTTTATTATTGCTATCGCATGCGAAAGAGATTTAACTTCAGGTATACAGGATTGTTTTCCTATACCGGTTTTTGGCATTCTAAATAATCGTCCCAATGGACCGTGTATAAATACAACTTATTCTATAAATATTTTATACGAATTATTTTCTTATCTTCTCCCCCCGCCCTCTCCTTATATACAAAAGAGGGGAAAGCAAATTTTGTGTTGATTGGCAGTTGGATAAGAGATAAGAAAAGAGGAAAGGAGAAATGGCAGAGCGGCTTAATGCGACGGTCTTGAAAATCGTTGATGACGCAAGTCATCCGGGGGTTCGAATCCCTCTTTCTCCGCCAGTTTGAATAATAATTAACGCTTCCAAATAAGGAGGCGGCGTCTGATTTCATACGCGAAGGGGATTGTACGACCGGTATTGCTCGCGATATAAGGTTGTCTATGGGTAATAGGTTTTTACGGAAAACCCCTTTAAAAACGCATTAAGGCCGTTTATTCAGTTTTTAACTGAAAAGCGGCCTTATTGGGTAATTATAACCTATTTATTTTAAACAGATTAACGATTTGAAAAGTATTGCGCGGGGGTGTTTTCTTTTTAAATTGTCATGATGAATGAGACTAGTTCGCTATCTTCTCATTTATAAATTACATATCTATTCTTTTCTGCTTTGCCTGGGCGATTTTCCAAAAAGTTTTTTGTATTCGCGGCTAAATTGCGAAACGCTTTCGTAGCCAGTCTTATACGCGGCTATAGAAGCGCGCTCGTTATTCTCCAGAATTAATCTTCGTCCCTCGTGCAACCTTAATTTTTTATGGTATTGCAAGGGGCTAATCCCTGTAAGGGATTTAAAATAGCGATAAAGCGTGGATTCGGACATATTGGCAATACGCGCCAATTCTTTCGCGCAAACTACGCGATCGATGTTGCTCCTCAAATACTCGATTGCGGCGAATATTTCATTGTTAAATGATCCAGGACCAAAAAAGTTTCTGATCACTCTCCCCTGCGGACCCAATAATAACAATAAATGCAGATCGCGCAAAGCAAGTTCGGCCCGGGCTGGAATCTGATCCGGTTTTTCAATAATTGTGGCAAGTCTCAAGATAGCTTCCATGAAATCGGTATCCGCGGACGCGACCGAAACTCCGCCTCCCCGCCATTCTTCACTTACGGGGAGTTTAATTTCGACAAGAGACTCCTTAATTATTCTTTGGTTAAGCGAAAAATAAAAAGTAAGAAGCGGATTTTCAGGAGACGCCTCCAGAATCTTTGAAGAGCTGGGCATATCTGCGCAAACAGTTAAAACCTGCCCGGCGCGCATCGTATATTCGCCGCCCCCCATAAAAGTTTTTTTAAGGCTATTAACGAGCACTGAAACAAGAGGTCGCTCGAATCTATGTTCCGAAAATCCTGCGGTTTCTCTTCTCGCTATGCCTACGCCCGGAATTGGAGTCGAAAAATCGCCCGCGCGCGGCGCGAGTCGAAGCAGGATCGCCTTTAGACAGTCGCGCGCGAAATTAAACCTTTCGCTTTCCGAATCATTTTTTTCCTCTTTCATTTAATATGAAATATAATTTTTTGATTAAAAATTATAGTCGCGTTTTATATTTGCTGGAATCAGGCATAATTATGAATGAAAGTGGGCGCTTTCGTGAGCGTAGGTTTCAATAATCTTTTGCGATCTTGCGTTGTTGCCTCCAGCGCGTCGGAGGAGAAATCGTCGTATTCCGATTTGTCAATCTTCTTAAATAAAAATGGGAAGGAACGTTGCCTTCCCAACGCCATAGCCCGTCGCGGTTAAAATTGCCCTTAACGGCGATCCAGCTTCTTCTTGGAGCAGATTCCCCCTATAAGCCAGAAGCGAGCGTCTTTACCCTCAAAATCGTCATAGCAGGTCGGTGCGTGTTCTTCCCAACCTGCAGCATGACTATAAATAATTTACGATTTATTCGCCCGGATCAACGGGGGGCACGATATTTTGCAAATTCGCGCGGGCTTCGGGATCGCGCACCCTGCTACCCCAGACGGCGTAAAGGAACATCGCCAGTTCGCACGCGAGCACCAGGAACCAGGTCCATCGCCATGAGCCGAGATAATCGGCGAGCATGCCTTGCAAAAGCGGAAATACGGCTCCCCCGAAAACGCCCATCATAAACACGCCGGAAGCGTTTGAGGTATAGGCGCCCAGACCGGCTACCGCCAGTGTAAAAATACATCCCCACATTACCGAATGGCAAAGTCCGATCGCCGAAAGCACATAGAGATTATCCGTAAACATGGCGATCAGAACGAGCAACGCGGCGATAAGCGTCGTCGCGCCAAGCAAGGGACGAGGGGCGGCTTTTGGAAAGGCGCTGGACACCAGACGTCCCACCATCATTCCTCCCCAGTACAAAGTAGCCAGGAGGGCCGGGATGCCAAGGTTAAGGCCAGCGAGCGTCAGTGAATGGCTTCCAAAAAATGTTAGATCCCCTCCCCTTTCCAGGAGTTGCATGGCGTGCATATTTATATTGACGCCAATGGAAACTTCCGCTCCAACGTAGAGGAAAATACTGCAAACGCCCAGGGCGAGATGCGAAAAAGACCAGACTGAGCGCGGCAGCGCCGTAGAGGATCTTGTCGATGCCAAATCCGGCAACGGCAACCGCATTGTTATGAGGGTAACAACCAGCACGGCCGCCCCTATCCATAAAATCGGAGCAATGACCTGTCCCGGTCGCACGGCTTCCATGGCGACGCCCGCGAAAATTACAGCTGTCACGAAGAAAGGACCGATAGTTGTGCCTATGGAATTGACGCCGGTGGCTATATTCATTCTCTGCACGGCGCTAGTGCCCGGCATTTCCCAGGATGCGACATAGGGATTGATGACTACTTGCATCATCGCGGCGGATGTGCCCATTAAAAAACACCCGATGAGAAAGATAAAATAAGCCCAGGGCACGAAATCCGCTCCCAGCGTTATTCCGAACTCCGGTCGGGAACTGCCAATCCAGGCGGCGAGCGCGTAAGTCAGCAGACCCGCGACCATAATAAACATGGAGCGCGCCAATGTGGATTGATAACCATGGCTATTGACCCAGCGGGCGGCGATTCCACTCGTCAGCAGATAACCTAGGAAAAAGAAGAATGAGATGAGCGTAGTAAGCGTGTTGCGCAGGGCGTCGGCCTTGGACAGGAAGGCGATCTGCATCGGACCTTGAAACTGTCCGTTAATAGTAGTCAAAAATCCTACTATAAAAAAGATAATGGTAAGGATGATGAAGGGGCCGAGAGTGTAGGGAGTTTTTTCTTGCGTCATAAGGATATGCCTCCGGTATATGACCTACCTTAAAAGCTCCTCCCGGAAATCGCCTTTTTCATGGCGATCGCGTCCAAGTATAGGCGCGAGCGTCTCTATTCAAGAATTGTTTTAAGCGTCGCTTTGGCTCCGTTCTCGTCGATAGCCTTGACCATATTTAGATACAATTTTACGAATTTATCATTATCGCTCAAAGGCGCTCCCGCGAAAGCGGGCAACTTAAGAAAATCCAGAGGGTTATCCGAATCAATCAATTTTTTGTCCCCGGGAGTAAGCCATGGTTCGATAATTTCGTACGTTTGGCCCTTATCGTCGACTCCTGCCCGCAAATATTTCCGGTAGGCCGCTAAAAGATAGGCCATCCTTTTTAAATCCTTACCGTCCGCGAGCATTTTAGCGAGCACAGGCACAACGTAAACGGGAAACTTGGAAAGTCCGTCCATACAAAGGCGAGCGACTTGATCGCTTACCGAAGGATTGCCGAAGCGCTCAATGAGGGTAGTTTTGTATTCGTCCAGATTCGTGTTCCCCGGCGCCGGGACATAAGGCGTAGCGTCAAGATCCATATATTGGCGGGCAAAAGAGCGAATGTCGTCGTCCTTCATGGCTTCGTCGACCTTGCGATATCCCGCGAGGAAGGCCGGATAGCTTAATAAGGTATGCGACGCATTAAGAAGGCTTAATTTCATATTCTCGTAAGCGGACACGTCGTCGGTCATTTCCACGCCCACTTCTTCCCACGCTGGGCGCCCTGCGGCGAATTTATCTTCTATCACCCACTGAATGAAGTCTTCGCAGAATACGGGAGCGGCGTCGTCGGTTCCGTTCTTTTTATTAAGCGCTTCGCGATCTTCAGGTCGCGTAGCGGGAGTGATGCGATCGACCATGCTGTTCGGAAAAGACACATTGCTTTCCGCCCATTCGGCAAGCGCGGGATCCTGGGCCTTAATGAAGGTCATAAAGGCCTTGCGAGCCGTGTCTCCGTTATGTTGCAAGTTGTCGCAGGTAAGAATTGTTACCGGCCCGTTTCCAGCGTCCTTGCGCCTCCGGAGACCTTCGGCGACGAATCCGAAAGCCGTTTTGGGGGATTGGGGATTGGCGATATCCTCCGCTACCGCGAGGTTTTCCAGATCAAATTCGCCAGTGTTCCTATCGATATTATAACCGCCTTCCGTAATGGTCATGGAGATAATTTTAGTATCCGGACTGGCCAGCCGTTTTAAAATCTCGTCGGCGTTGTCCCCCGCCCAGTTGAGATCGACAAGAGAGCGGATTCTTTTCCAGCCGTCTTTGCCGTCCCTGCCGCGGATAGTCAATGTGTATTCGCCATCCTGGCTTTTCAAGGCTTCGTAAAGCGCCTTGTCGGACGGCAACAACATGGCTCCGGAAACTCCCCATTTTTTTTGGGATGGCTCCTTTTCCAGGAGCGAGTCCAGATAATCTTCCATATGAGCGCGATGGAAGTTTCCAACGCCAAGATGAACAATGCCCGGAGCGACGGTTTTGCGGTCGTAATTGGACGAGTGGGAATTGGAACTCATGGGGAACCTCCCTTGTTTTACGGCTTTTGTATTCGCGAACAGCTCGCGCGTTTTTCGATCATTGAGAAAAGACGCCCGTTCGCCGGGAGGAGAAAAGAGAAAAGAGGGAGGAGTGGCGAATAAGACATATAGCGCCTTTTAAATGTGGTATTACACCCTTAAATTCGCGCTCGTCAATAATAAATAATCATGGTAAATCGATATTGGGGTTCCGCGCATTCCCGGAATAAACTTAATATAAATAACTACGCGACGCGCGCCCGCGCGGGCGACGAAGAGGAGGATTATTTTTCGTAGCCCGCCATTTTAAATAAAAAAACGCTCCCCCGAAAGAGAGCGTCATAACTTTTATAAAGATACGTTTATTTTTTCGCTGGTTTCGCTTCCTTTTGCGCCGGCTTCTCCGCGGCTGCGGGAGCCGGTATCTCATCGGCTTCGGGCAACGGTTTGAATTCCAGCTTTGATTTGTTAACTTCCAGGAGAATGGCGTCGGTTACGTCTTTGGCGGGATCATAAGAAGCAAGAGCCTCCACTCCGATCAACATGGAGTAGCCGTTGTCAACACGGTATTTGTCCATGGCGGCCTTTACCGCGTCGAGCAACAGGTTTGCCACGTTTTGTCCCTCGGCCTGAATTCTTTGATTGGAAGACGCGTAAACTTTCTGAAGTTCTTCCCGCAATTGAGCGTCGTCGGGGTTCTTGTCCAGTTTAGCCATAAAAGCGTCCAGTTCTTTTTGCATTTCGGCCTGGCGCGCTTCGATAAATTTAACGCCGGCCTTGCCGGGGGCGCTTTCTTTCATAAGTTTTACTATATCGACAATCGCCCATTTGTCCTCTTCCGCCTTGAGGTCGCCAAATCCGCCCAAAAACAGACAAGCGGCGACCAGAGCCGTCGCCGGAATCTTAAATTTCATCGCGCTCTCCAATCTTGATATAGCGTCGGAAAAGCCCGCGCTTCCGATGCTATTAAAATATTTTTCCCGGGCGCGCAAGCGTTTAGCGGAGCGCAAGTCGCGCTAGTCTCCCAGCGCGGCGTAGAGTCTTTTCATTTTCCGCACTTTAGTAAGGTAATATCTGGTTTCCCGGGCAGGGAGCCGGCTCTGCAAATCGGCGTGAAACTCTTCGGGCGACATGGCGTTTATCGCCGCGGCGGCCGCTTCGGGAGTGCGCCCGTACAGGCGTATAAACCGGTTTGGTCCCATATTATACGCCGCGATCACGCAACTTTCCCGCATCTCGCTATTTTTTACATTGGCGAAATAACGATTTAGAAGAATATGCAAATACGCCGTCCCGTATCTGATGTTAGTTTCCGGCACGCTTAATTCCGCGTAACTGACGCGGCCCCTGCGACCGTACAGGAAACGGTGCACCTCGTCGCTGGCCGTGCTGGGTAGAAGTTGCATTAACCCCATGGCCGACTTGTTGCTGACCAGATGCGGGGAAAAGTCGCTTTCGCTATGAATAATCGCCATGACCAGATCGACATTCAGATTGAAGCGCCTGGCGAAGCCTTTGACGATTTCCCTGTAATAGGAAGCCCGTTGGGCGTACGGGACGCGAGGAATTACAGCGGCTTTGGCTTTAGCGACCGGCGTTTCGGGCTCGGACGGCCGGAAAAGACTATAGCCCGTCAAAAGATTGTCGGGAAGCCGCCAGCGCAAGGGATGGCCATAAATATCCAGTAAATCGCCGTCCGGATAGGGTTGCGCCGCGAAAAGTTTTGGGGAGTTCGCTCCGTCCTGAAGCAAAAGTGGCGCGAGACGGGGCGCGTCCGCTCCGGAAGAGGAGGCCGCTTCTACGATAATGTCAGGAGCGTCGATGACGAATTGGGCCGCCAGGATAAGCGCGGGATTGTAAAAATCGACAGAGGCAGCGGAGCGAACGCTCCAGATTCTGTCGTCTTCCCCCCAATTACCTATATACGCGGCTTTGTCCTTGTCGGCCAGCTGGCGAATCTGGGTTTCCGCAGGCAACCTCACAAAGGATCCAGATTGCGAGCTTGGCGCGAAACTGCAAAAGAACAACGCGCTGCCAATAATAATTAAGGTTAGCGATAAGGACAGGATTTTATCGCGCTTTTTCACAAATCGATTCCTCTTGCCTGATTCCTTGTATATTTATTTTGACAATATGCAAAAAAGATACCGGAATCAAGATCGAGAAAGATCTTTTGGAATGCTTTCGCGCAGGTAAGCGGAAGATTCCTTCAGATTTTATCAAAACCGGCGCCTGAGCGTCCAGGCTTCGATGGGATGACGATTTTCGGTCCAATGATTTTTGTATTCCATTCGCGAGCCGGTAATGGGTCCCATATCGTAACGCTCAAAACCAAGCTCCGAAAGCCACCGGACTTTTTCCAGTTGCATGAGATTGCCTACGGATAAATCGCCCAACTCGTTATCGTAGCTAAATTGTTGGCCTCTGTAGATCTTCCCGGCCGCTCCCCCGAAGATAAAGCCAATATCCCTGTCATCCATCCTGGCAAAAATCACATACGCCGCTTTTTCTCTGGCCAGTCGTCGCAAAAGTTCGTCGTAAAACTCAATGGAAGGCGATTGGAGTATGCCGCGGCTATTAATTCCTTTCCAGCTCTTTCTTTCAACGGCGATGATTCGGGCGAAAACAGCCGCGGCTTCCCGATCGTCGGAGGGTCGCGCCCGCTCGAATGTCATACCCCGACGGGAGGCTTTTTTAGCGGCTTTACGCAATTTTGCCCTGTGGTTTGCGGAGCGTCGGGACGCCCAGCCCTCCGGGCCGCCTTCCAGGGAGGCGGAGCATTGAATGGAACGGGAATTGACAAAAAAAGCGTAAAAGCCATTAAGCTTCGCGTAAAGATCCCTCGTTTCCGGCCTATGCCTTTGCGTTCCTCCCAACACAAACACAGGCAACCGTCCATACTCGCGAATCAGCGAGGGGAGGGAATCCAGAAGAAGTTCGGGCGCGTCCTCGCCCATCAGGGAACTCGCGAACATCCATCCGCTTTCGACGGGATAAAGACAGGGGATGCCCGGCGCGCCGACAAGATCTTCGCGGAAGATAGCCAGAGACGACCCGCTGGCTACGTAAAACAGCCGGCTTTCGGGACAGGCGACGCGGTGATAGGTCAAATTCCACGCGGGCGCGCAACAAACTGGATCGGCCTGATTTGTGGTCAGCGCGAGCCGTTTCCATAGAGAAAGAAGTTTCCGCGGAATGTTCAGGCCTTTGGGCCCGGGCGTTATGAAAGGCATTGTCGACGGAATTCTTGATAGGCAAAGCTTATACTATTGACTTTAGCGCGACGCGAAACGGCCGCCTCCGGCGCGCTCGTTCGGGGCGGATTAAAAATGGTTGCCCTGATTTGTTATTCTTGACCGCTCGCGGCGCTTAATGAAAATATTTAAGGTATTCGCCGTACCCTTCCCGCTCCAGGCTGTTCAGAGGCACAAAACGAAGCGCCGCGCTGTTTATGCAATAACGGGGCAAACCGTCCGGTCCGTCGTCGAAGACATGGCCTAGATGGGAATCGGACTTTGACGACCTTACCTCGACGCGATTCATCCCATGGCTGAAATCGGCTTTTTCGCGGGTCGCTTCGGACGACACAGGCTCCGTGAAGCTCGGCCAGCCGCAGGAAGAAATAAATTTTTTTGTCGAAAGAAACAGGGGTTCCCCGTTCACGATGTCCACGTAAAGACCAGGTTCGTCGGTTTGCCAGTACTTGCCTGTAAACGGCGGCTCCGTGCCGTTTTCCTGCGTAACATGATACTCCATGGGCGAAAGGCGTGTTTTGAGATCGTCGTTTTCGAGATCCTTAAGACTATCGAAGCTTATATGACAATAACCGCCGGGATGCTTTTTGAGATAGTCCTGATGGTACTCTTCGGCTGGATAAAAATTCTCGAGGCGTCCCAGCTCGACGGCGAGAGGACGGTCACCCTTCGCCCTCTCGGCGGCGAAAATGCGTCGCAACTCTTTGTCTCGCGCGGCATCCGTATAATATACGCCCGTCCTGTACTGCGTCCCAATGTCGTTGCCCTGCCTGTTCAGGGAGTAGGGATCAATAATTTTGAAAAATTGGCGAATCAACGCGTCCAGACGTATCCGGGCTGGATCGTAAATCACGCGGACGGCTTCGGCCGCGCCCGTCCGGCCCGAGCATACCTGTTCGTAAGAGGGGTTGGGAACGAGGCTCTGGGCGTAGCCCGCCGTTGAGGACAAAACTCCGGGAACGCGCGAAAAATATTCCTGAACGCCCCAGAAACAACCGCCGGCGAGATATATTTCTTCCGTCATGCTTACTTCCTCCGCCGTAGAATTTTGCGCGTAAAGGGGGGAATGCGCAAGCGAAAACAGCGCGCCCGCGAAAATGACCGCAACCAGGGGAGTGTGTGTCGCCTTCATAAATAATCCATTTAATGTTTCTATCAATCTTGTCAAAGTCCGTAAAATGGGATATGCAAAAAATATCCGCGAGTAGCGGCGGGAGTAAGTCCCGCGCGAGCGCGTCGTCATTGACGCGCCGTAATAAAGCGGACAAATTTCGGACATTTTCATTGTCGCTGCGGCATGGCCGAACGCGCCTGGATTACTAACATCACTAGCGGAGGAATGGCAATGGCAAAATTTAAAACTCCACTTTTGGACGAGCTGGAAACAGGCCCGTGGCCAAGCTTCGTCGCTGACATTAAACAGGAGTCGGCGCATCGCGACGCCAATCCCGACAACCTGGACTATCAGATTCCGGCCGACACTCTGGACGATCTCCTGGGCCAGCTGGAACTTTCCTACAAAGAAAAGGAAACACACTGGAAGCACGGAGGCATCGTCGGCGTGTTTGGCTATGGCGGCGGCGTTATCGGCCGCTACAGCGATCAGCCGGAAATGTTCCCTGGCATCGCGGCTTTCCACACCATGCGCGTGGCTCAGCCCGCCGGCAAATACTATGACACGAAATTCCTGCGCAAACTCTGCGATATCTGGGATTTGCGCGGCTCCGGCCTCACAAATATGCACGGTTCCACGGGCGATATCGTGTTGCTGGGAACGCAGACTCCGCAACTGGAAGAAATTTTCTGGGAACTGACTCATGATCTGAACAACGATCTGGGCGGCTCCGGCTCGAATCTTCGCACGCCGGCGGCCTGTCTGGGTCAGTCCCGTTGCGAATACGCCTGCTACAATACCCAGGATATGTGCTATAATCTGACGGAAGAGTATCAGGACGAGTTGCATCGCCCGGCTTTCCCGTACAAATTTAAATTCAAATTCGATGGTTGCCCCAACGGTTGCGTCTGCTCCATGGCCCGCTCAGATTTCGCGGTCATCGGCACCTGGAAGGACGATATCAAGATCGATCAGGAGAAAGTAAAGGCCTATGTGGGCGGCGAGTTCAAGCCCAACGCCGGCTCCCACGCCGGACGCGACTGGGGTCCGTTCGACATTCAGAAAGAAGTTGTGGAGCGTTGTCCCTCCCAGTGTATGAAATGGGATGGCAACGCGCTTACTATTGATAACGCCAATTGCGTCCGTTGCATGCACTGCATAGACACGATGCCCCGGGCTCTGCGCATAGGCGACGAAAGGGGCGCCACCATTCTGGTCGGCGCGAAGGCTCCCGTGGTCGATGGCGCGCAACTCGGCTCCGTGCTGGTGCCCTTTATTTCCACCGAAGAGCCGTACGACGAGATCAAGGAACTGATTAACAAGATTTGGGACTGGTGGATGGAGGAAGGCAAAAACCGCGAGCGCCTTGGCGAGACCATGAAGCGTCTTTCCTTCCAGAAGTTGCTCGACGCTACGGAAGTTCCGGCGCAACCCTGCCAGGTAAAACATCCTCGCACCAATCCGTTCATCTTCTTCAAGGAAGACGAAGTACCCGGCGGCTGGAAACGCGATCTCGCCGCTTATCGCCAACGTCATCAGCGCTAGTCGCAAAGGGGATATAAAATGGCTTTTATTTCTACCGGATATGATCCCAAAAAACCCATGGAAGGCCGCATTACCGACATCGGCCCCCATAAATACAGCCAGTATTTTCCGCCGGTAATCGCCAAAAACTTTGGCAAATGGCAGTATCATGAGATCCTCGAGCCCGGCGTGATAATGCACGTGGCCGAGAGCGGAGACAAGATCTACACCGTGCGCGTGGGCGGCAGTCGCACCATGTCCATTACGCATATCCGCGAAATCTGCGACATCGCCGACAAATATTGCGACGGCTTCGTCCGCTGGACAACGCGCAACAATATCGAATTCATGTGCTCCGACGAAGAGACCATGAAAAAATTGCGCGACGATCTCAATTCCCGCGAGTTCGCCGGCGGCTCCAAAAAATTCCCCGTGGGCGGCACCGGAGCCTGCGTTTGCAACATGATTCATACCCAGGGCTGGGTGCATTGCCACACTCCGGCGACGGACGCGTCGGGTCCTGTTAAAGCCGTGATGGACGTGGTTTTCAAGGAATTTTCCGAAATGAATATGCCCGCGCCCGTGCGTCTCGCTCTGGCTTGTTGCATAAATATGTGCGGCGCCGTGCATTGCTCGGACATCGGTCTCGTCGGCATTCATCGCAAGCCCCCGATGATTGACCATGAGTGGGCCGATCAGCTGTGCGAAATTCCTTTGGCCGTCGCCGCCTGTCCCACGGCCGCCGTGCGTCCCACAAAGGTCGAATACGACGGACAGAAGGTCAACTCCATAGCCATTAAAGATGATCGTTGTATGTATTGCGGCAACTGTTACACCATGTGCCCGGCTCTCCCCATAGCCGACGGCGAGACGGACGGCATCGCGATCATGATCGGCGGCAAGGTCGCGAACAGGATAACCTGGCCCGCGTTCTCCAAGGTTGTCGTAGCCTATATACCCAACGAGCCGCCGCGCTGGCCAACTCTGACCAAAACCGTAAAACACATTATTGAGGTCTACGCCGCGAATGCCCGCAAGTACGAGCGCGTGGGCGACTGGGCCAACCGCATCGGCTGGGAAGATTTCTTCAGGCTGACCGGGCTGGAATTCAGCGAGCATCTTATCGACGATTTCCGCGAATCGGCCTATTACAGCTGGCGACAGACTACCCAGTTCAAGTTCTAGGATTGCGCTGGAGAGACGGGGAAAACGTCGCCCGTCTCTCCTTTTCAACGATTCTGTCAAATTTCTACATCCGGAGGAAAAGTAAATGGCGGGCGTATGCACCGACGAAGAGAGAGAAAAGGTAGTAGATTTTTTGAATGGCAAATCCTCGGTAAAATCCAAATTTTATTTCCAGGATTTTCTGCCATTGTTTCCCGATAAGAAACCCCGCGAAGTGAAAAAAGTATTGAGCGCTCTCATCGATGGCGGCGTTCTGGAGTATTGGTCTTCCGGATCCACAACCATGTACGGCCTGAAGGGCGCCGGCAAACAGTCCGCCGCCGAAGGCGAAAGCTAAACAAAAAGAATACCAACGGTAAAGGATGTTTTCAATTTCCAAACAGGGAATTGGAAATATCCTTTCGCGTTTAAAAGGGCCGGATAAATGGCGGATCTCGCGGATATTCTCAAATATATTGTCGAAGTCATCCAAACGACGGATAAAAAAGAGGAAAAGCTCGTTCCGGGCGATATAATTGGCATAAGTCGGGGTTTATATAGTCATTACGGAGTATATATTAATGCGCGCTCCGTAATTCACTATTCGTCGGAGGATTCCGACACGGATCAGAACGCCGTTATCCGCGAAACCAGCTTGCGAACTTTTAAGCGCGGCGACGAAGGACTTTTTAAATTATCTTTTCCCCCCTCGCATGAATGTCCCAGCCACGCTCCCGTATCCGCAGTCTCCGGTTTTTGGCCCTTCCCCTTCGATTTGCATTTTAAGGACCTTTCCTCCTATCATCTGTATACTCCAGAAGAGACTATAAGCCGCGCGCGCTCGCGTCTGGGCGAAAACCGTTATAATCTGCTGTTCAATAACTGCGAGCATTTCGCTATCTGGTGCAAGACGGGCGTTTCCGAATCATGGCAAGTAAACGCCTTGCTTGATTTATTTAATCGCGCGCGCGAATTCAAAATTTTCGTTTAATCGGCCCGGCCGTCGTTTGCCGCGTTTCGCCGACCCGATTTTTTTCTGGAAAGCAAAGCGCCTAGCTTATGTTTCAACGCGATCAGGAATTTTACCAGGGCTCCGGTCAATATCGCCGCCAGGATAGTTCCCTCCCGCGTCGCGAGCGGTTCTCGAAAAGCGAGCAGGCAAATACCCAGACCGGTAAGCGCCATGACGAGATCGCCCAAAATCCGGACGCGGCCGAAATCTTTTTTGAAACGATCGCAAATGGCAAGAGCCAATCCATCCGCCGGTAGAATGGCCAAATTCGCTCCGACTGTCATTACCACTCCGGACGCCAGGGATAGACTGCCGGCGGCGACCCAAAATACTCGATTCCAATAAGCGTCCGATATTACGCCGTCGGACAAAGCCATGAAAATATCGACAAAAAAGCCAAAACTAAAAACAAGAGCAACCTGAATTGTTATGGATTTCCAGGAAAGTTTGGCCGTCATTAATATAGTTTCGCCGATTAAAAGCAGAAAATTAAAGATTGCCACCCAGGCGCCGTATGAAATTTGAGAAGCGAGCAAATAAACCGCGTAGGGAATGGCCGAAATAGGAGTGCATCCAAGATTTGTTCTGGTCATCAAGGCTACGCCAAGAGCAATGAGACATAGTCCGCAAAAAGAGGCTAAAATACGCGAAACGAGCGATAAGAAAGCGATTTTTTCCATGACGTCCAGCAACCGGAGCTGAAAGTTTACGGCGGGATTCGTTTATAAGGGAGGGGCTTCGCTGACCAGCGGAGGCATGGAGGAGCAGTAGATGTAGAGTCGACCGTCGAGCTCGATATCCGAATCGGCGTTATGGAATAAGAGAGCGGGCGCGCGCAGGGTAATTCGCAAAAGACCTGTCGCAAGCAATTTTCCCGCGGCGGGATAAGGCACGAACGCTATATGAGCCGAAGGGGAGGCTATCGGTTTGCCAATACTTGTATGGAATACGCCCCTGCGTCCGGCGGAAAGCGCGATGATGGCGCCGACGGAAGTTTTTAATACGCGGAACTCCGGCGAGCCGCCGTTCTCCCAGAGCTTTTTTAAAGTTTTCTCGTTTAGAATCGCTTCCGGATCGCCGATTACATAACGACCGGAATTTAATAAATACATCTAATCTGATCTCCTGACATAAATAAAACGGGCGCCTTGAAACTAACAGCGTCGCTTTTGATGATAGCCGAAAAGGCCGCGACGGGAAACAAGGCGGAGATATAAAATTCGCGCGAAATCCGCGACGAGATCGTCGCTCAGCCAATTTGCGGGGCTGGGGCGCGCTTGAAAAGCTGAATCCGTAAAAAGATTCGCGAATCGGTTATCCTTAGTTAGCTAACGCCGGGGCATGGCCTCATTTTCCAAAGCGACTTGCGGTGCACGCTTTTATTGGCGAGAGCGGAGGGTCATCGTTAGCGGTTCCGGGCGCGCCGTTATTGGCGGAGGACGCCGCTCGAAGGGCGTAAGGGGAGATACAGGTTATAAATCTCGCGACGCCAACCGCCAAAAACGCTTGCGATATGCGGCGGCTTTTGTCCGTAGATTACGCCGTTATTTACGAAGAGAAAACTTCGCCTGACAGATAGCGATCGCCGCTGTCCGGCAGGATAACGACTATGTTTTTGCCTTCGTTCCGGGCTTTTTTAGCTATCTTTACCGCCGCGGCGGCGGCCGATCAGGAGGATA
>CAMWPE010000026.1 GCA_947176055.1 uncultured Desulfovibrio sp. | reverse complement strand
AGCTTGTTCAATGATGTTTTTGAATTTGATTTTGAGATAAGTTCTCCAGGTTTAATCGATTTCCTCATTATATCTATAAAAAGGGAACAACGCCCTATTTCGTGCCAAAGATCCTGTCGCCGGCGTCGCCAAGGCCAGGCAGTATATAGCCGTCCGCATTCAGGCGCTCGTCTATGGACGCTGTGTATATCTCCACATCCGGATGCTTGCGCGAGATGCGATCCACGCCTTCGGGTGCGCAGACGAGATGAAGGCTGCAAATAGAGGGGCAACCGCTTTTTTTGAGAATTTCGATAGTCGCTTCCAGGGAGCCGCCTGTAGCCAGCATGGGATCCAGGATGACGGCGCAACGATCCGGCATATCTTTGGCGAGTTTAACGTAATATTCGACCGGCTCCAATGTTTCTTCGTTGCGATAGAGACCTACCACGCTGATGCGCGCCGAGGGAATCATCGCTAGAGCGCCATCCATGAGTCCAAGACCGGCGCGGAGAATTGGGACTATGGTGAGTTTCTTGCCGGACAATTCTTCGATTTCCAGTTCGCCTGCCCAGCCGCGGATTATCTTTTTCTCCAGAGGAAAATTTTTCGCGGCTTCGTAAATGAGCATGGCGGCCAGCTCGTTGGCTATGCGGCGAAATTCGCTCGTGCTCGTCTCTATGTTCCGCAACAGGCCGAGTTTATGCCGTGTGAGCGGGTTGGAAATAATGTGAATACCCATATTTAGCTCCTTGGGCGCTAATATTCAAACGAGGCGTAACGTTTTTCAAGTTTTTTGCCGACAAAAGCGCAGGCGAGACCGAGGAGGAGATAGAGGAGAGCGCAGACTATCCAGATCTCGAATGTGAGCTGGCTGACGGCCATCGCTTCGAGGCTCTGGAAAGTTAGATCGGGCAACGAGATCATGGCCACTAGCGCGGAGTCCTTAATCGTCGTTGTGGCCTGACCCGTAAGCGGCGGAATCATCAGACGCGCGGCCTGCGGTAATATTACAGCGACAAGAGCGCGCCAGTGCGGAAAACCCAGCGCCAGAGCCGCGTCCCATTGTCCGCGAGGCACGGATTCGATTCCTGCCCGGACTATTTCCGCGATATAAGCGCCTTGATACATGCCCAGCGCGATGAGCGCGGACAGCATTCTATCCATCTGGTCGGGAGACGCGAACACATATTTTACGCAATCGGGGACGGGTTGGGGCAATGAATGGACAAAGTTATTAATGGACGTTACCGGCAAAATCTGGCCGGCAAAAAAATATATTACAAAAAGAAAGACGAGGGGGGGAGTATTGCGGATTATATTGATATAAAGCTGAATTACGAAGCTGGCGAAGGATTTGGAGCGTGCCGCAAAGGCGCCTATTGGCGCGCCGCAGACGAAAGAGACAAGGATTGTCCAGAAACCTACGCGCAAGGTCATACCCAGACCTTTGGCCAGCAAACCGGGCTCCTTTGTCCCATTCTTGTCTATAACCAGGAATTTCAGGAGCAGGGACCAGTTCCAATCGTATTGCGGGAGGGTCGACGCCCGGATCGCGATCCAGACGCCGACGAGGAGCAGAAAACCTATAAGAATAAGGTCGGGGAGCCGGGATATTTTTCCGGATGAATAAAATATTAAGGGCGATTGATGCCCGGTCATTTTACCTCTTTTTCCCAGTCGAGGCCATGGAACCAGTAGTCGCGCCGATCCTTGAGCCAGCCATCTTCCTCTACGGATCTTATCCAGTTATCGAGGACATTGAGAGTGTCCGGATCGCCCTTGCGGACGGCTATGCCCACAGGTTGACGGGAGAGGGGCGCGGCGTCCGGCTGGTAAAGAACGGTTGGGTTTTTCATGGATTCGAAAGCTGGCAACGGCGCGGATGAGAGCATCATGTGGGCGCGCCCCGACAGGACTTCCTGAACAGCCGGAGCTTCGTCGTCAAAGAGCTTTAATTTGGCTTTGGGGAAAAGTTTTTTTGCGACTAGCGCGGGAGTGGAGCCGTTGCGAACCGCGATGATAATTTCTTCGTTGTCGTAATCGGCCGGGAATTTTAAGTCTTTCGTCTTTTCGCGATTAGCTACGGCTTCGATAGTCGCGTAATCGTAAGGGATAGTAAAATTGACTTTTAGATTCCTTTCCGGCGTAACGCTCATGCTGCCGATGATTAGATCAAATTTATCGGCGAGAAGCGCCGGAATAATTCCGGAGAATTTAGTCGGAACCAGCTCCAGCTCCACGCCGAGATCCTTCGCTAGGCGTTTGGCCACGTCGACTTCGAAGCCGATATACTCGCCGTTTTTGTCCTGCATTGTCCAGGGGACAAAGGACGCGACGCCAACGCGCATTTTTCCCTTGTCAATAATGTCGGCGATCATGGATTTTTCGGCAGCCCCCGCGGTCGCGGCCAGGAAAAACGCCAAAATAACAACGACTATAATTCGCGAATATTTCATTGAGCCTCCAGTATTTTTATAATTAGCGCCATTTCCAGTATTTTTCCAACATTAAAAAGGGCAGGGAAATAAAGAGGGAGAGCATGAGATAAAAAAGGGCCGCGATTAGCCAGACTTCGAAAGCCAGGAATGTTTCGGCCACAACTGCCTGCGCGCGCATTGTGAGGTCGGCCAGGGCTATGGCGCTGACGAGAGAGGTGTCCTTAAGCAGGGCTATAAGCTGATTGGAGAACGCTGGCAAGGCGAGCCTGAACGCTTGAGGCAAGATTACAAGAAACAAAGTTTGCGACAGGGAAAAACCCAAGGAAAGGGAAGCTTCCCATTGCGTTCGCGACACGGCGAGAAGCGAAGCGCGGAAAAGCTCGCAAAGATAGGCGCCCTCGAAAGCTCCAAGAGTCAGGACAGCCGACCAGAAGGCATCGAGGTTGAAGAGAGGCGAAATCAGAAAATATACAAAGAATAACTGGATAAGCAGAGGGGTGTTTCTAAAAAGTCCCGTATAGAGCCGGGCGAAACGCGCGCAGAGAGGCCAGGGGGAGAGAGTAAAAATAGCCGAAACAAGGCCGCAAACAACGGAAACAAGGGCGCCGGCGAAAGTAACGCCGGTTGTGAACAGGAGACCGTCGCAAAGAGGTCCGGGAACAAAACCGTCGGCGGTAAGCCGTCCAAATTGACGCCACGCGCGGTTCCATTGCCATTCGTACTCGAAGCCCGTTTCGGCAAGACGCGAATAAGCCCAAATCGCGAAGCCCGCGGCGCAAACCGCGAAAAGGATTCGCCTTAACCAGGGGCGATTAAAAATGTCTGCCTCCGCGATTTTAAATATATGGCAACGAGCAAAAGGAACGTTCCGCGGGGAGCGCTCTCGAATAAAAACTTAATCCGTAAGCGCGCGGCGACTGTTTCGATCGCGGGTATCGAAGCAGGCGCGAGAGATACAAAATTCCAGCCAGTCGGATAGTTTGTAATTAGACATTGTTATCGACCGTAATCCAGTTATGCCGGCGTTCCTATTCTCCGATCGGCGCGGAGGACGCGGAAAAACTAGAATTTGCCCATGGTGTACGCGCCGATAAGCATTCTGGCTAAATTATTATCGTAACGCGGATCCATGGAAAGTTCGGTCGCGGCGTCCAGGGGGTTTTTGGCCGGCGCGTAGGGACGCTCGGCGATCATGGCGCAAAAGGAATCGGCGAGCGCGGCCAATTTGCCTTCCGGATGGATCTGCTCGCCTTTTAATTTTTGAGGATATCCTCCGCCATCCAGGCGTTCCTGGTGCTCAAGGCAGGGGCGAAGAATTTCGTTCGCCACCGCGTCCATTTTCTGCATAATCTTCGCGCCCTGCAGAGGATGCTGGAGCACTTTGTCCTTTTCATCCGGCTTAAGCGGCCCGTTGCGACTAATTAAAAAAGGCGGAACCTTGCTCATGCCAATATCGTGACATAACAATCCCATGGCCAGATTATCCAAAGTTTTGCGCTGGACATTCTGATTGTATTTCAGCCAGAGCCATAAACCTACGGTCATGGTGTTTACGGCGTGAGACGCCGGGTCATTATCGGTCGATAGACGGCGCATAAAAGCTCCGACGCGCGTCTTGTCCTGAAAGAGGTATTCGGTGAAGACCAGAACGTCGTTTAATAGAGAAGCGTAAAAAGATTTTACAGGTTGCTGATAGAAATCGTTATAACGGTTTTTCAGCGCCTGAATACAGATATTTACAATTTCGGCTTCCTTCAGGTTATTGTCCTGAAGCACAAGATCCAGTTGTTTGACGATATGCTCGGAATAAATATGATGATCGGATCTGGAGACGAACAGGTTGCCTTCTTCGCATAACTTTGCGACTTCCTCCACCTGTTCGTTGCTTAATCTCGCGCCCTTCCTGGAGAAGGGAGTAAGCACCGCTATTTCTTCGTTAAAGAAGAATAAATCGACGGGGGGACGATAGCGCGGAAAACTGGACATTATTTCGGCGCTGATCTGATAATATTCCTCGTTGATATTTTCCGGGACGCTGACCGAAGGCCTTTTTTGGGCGCTCATGCTTTATTTCCAGAATATTTTTACCAGGTTTGTGCCGCGCGGCGTTTCCGAATCCTTAATCTGGCCCGCTGTGATCACCGCGCATTCGTTATCCTTGAAGTCGGGAGAAAGCTCGATAAAATTCTCCGCTCTTTCGAGGTGCGTTTTTTTGAGATTGTCTTGATCCACATGAACGGGTTTTACGCCCCAGACGAAATTCAGGGCCTTGATCGTGGACGCGTCCGGCGTCAGAGCGTAAATTTCCTGCGGAGGCCTGCGGGAGGATACCTGTCTCGCGGAGCCGCCGGAGAGGCTGTGCGATACTATGGCCTTGGCTTTCGCCTTGTCCGCCAAAAGGCATGCGGAATAGGCCAGGAATTCCGGAATCCCCTTGTTCTTGTCCGGTTCTTCCAGTTTGCGGTATTCCAGGAACATTTTTTCCGCTTCCGTCGTAATCTTGCGCATATATTGCACGGTTTCGACAGGGAAATTGCCCATGGCGGTTTCTTCTGACATCATCACGCAATCGGCGCCATCGAGCACGGCGTTGGCCACGTCGGTAGTCTCCGCCCGCGTTGGCGCGGGGTTATTGACCATCGAGAGCAACATCTGCGTGGCGACGATTACAGGTTTGGAAACTTCGTTGCAGGCTTTGATAATATGCTTTTGGAGCGCCGGCAATTTGGGCAGGGGACATTCCACGCCCAGATCGCCGCGGGCGACCATGACGATATCCGTTTCCTTTAAAATTTCTTGGAGATTATCGACGGCGGCTTGCCGCTCCAGCTTGACCACAATGGGCACTTTTCTGCCGGATTCGGCGATAATTTCTTTCGCTTCGCGCACGTCGTCGGCCGTCTGCACATAAGAGATGGCTACGGCGTCGACGCCCAGCTTCAAGCCGTCGCGCAGATCCTTGATATCCTTTTCGGTAAGCGCGCGTACTTTTGTGGATTTACCCGGCAGGGCCAGACCCTTGCGCGACGTGACGATACCGTCGTTATCAGCCACAAGCAGGGCCAGACCGTCCGGCCGACGTTCCTGAACGATAAATTGCAGTCCGCCGTCCGCGAGCACCATTCTATCGCCGGGTTCCAGACTTTCCAGAATAACCTGATGATCGAAAGGCAGATATGGCAGTTCGTTCGAGCGGCTGGCTTCGGGGCCCAGCAGAAGACGCATGCCTTTTGTCACCTGAATGCTTTTTTCCGGAATTACGCCCAGCCTGATTTTAGGTCCGGACAAATCCTGCATGATCGTAATGGGACGATTCAATTCCTTTTCGACATCGCGAATGTAGCCAATAATGTTAACAAAATCGGAGGCTCCGCCATGCGAGAAATTAAGTCTGAACACGCTTACTCCGGCTTCGGCCAGAGCTTTTAATTTCTCTTTGGTATTGGAAGCCGGTCCGATGGTAGCGACGATTTTTGTTTTCATTCCTCTTTGCTCCCGATTAAACATGAATTGACGCGGCGCGATAATTATCCGTGATTTTATCTCGCCCTGTCAAGAAAGATTGGCGCTTATAAGAATCCCAACCGGTTGTCGAGCGGTATCGCCGGATTGGAATTAAAGTTTTAATCCCTCGAAGTTTGCCATATCGCGGCGTCCGGCGCTCGTCCGTCACGAAAGCCTGTCGCGAAAATCCTCGTAGCCAAACTCCTTAATCATTCTGAATTTTTCGCCGTCCGGAGCAAGAGCTCCTATGGAAGGCAACCGCAATCCGTTGAATGTGTTTGTTTTCACCATACTGTAAATAGCCATATCTCCAAAAACAAACCTGTCTCCCGGCTTCAAATTTTTCTTGAATCCGTACTCGCCCACAACGTCGCCGGCCAGACAGGATTTGCCCGCCAGGCGATATCGATGTCCGTCTTCGCCGGACGCTTTTTCAAAATTTCCGTCCTTCGCGAGCCAGACATCCGGGATATAAGGCATCTCCAGGACGTCCGGCATGTGACACGCCGCCGAAACATCGAGAATTGCGACGGGAAGATCCGCTTCGACAATATCCAGAACAGTCGCGGTCAGCCAGCCGGCGTCAAGAGCGACGGCTTCGCCGGGTTCCAGATAAATTGTCCCGCCGTATTTTCGCCGCCAATCATTAATAAGGTTTACCAATAGCACGCGGTCGTAATCGGCGCGGGTTATGTGATGGCCGCCGCCAAAATTGAACCACTGATAAAATCCGCGCCGGATTGGGAATTTCTTCCCAACCGCCTCCAGCGTTCGCGCAAGCGGTCCGGCATTCTGCTCGCAGAGAGTATGAAAATGCAAACCGCTGATTCCGGAAAAGTCGCTAATTTTTTCGAATTGGCCGGGCCGTATGCCCAGACGCGAGCCGGGAGAGCAGGGATTATATATGGCGGTCGCGCCTTCGGAATGTTCGGGATTGATTCGCAAGCCGGCCTTTACGGGATTATCGGCGCGGAAAGTCGAGTTTGCCTGGTCGATCAACGGTCTGAAACGTCGCCATTGCTCCGCCGAATTGAAAACAATATGATCGGCTAGGGACAAGAGTTCGCGCGTTTCCCCCTCTTCCCAGGCCGCGGCGAAAGCGTGAACCTCCCCTCCGAATTTCTCTTTGCCAAGACGCGCTTCATCGACCGAACTGGCGCATGTTCCGTAAAGGGGACCCGCGAAAGCGCGCGACAGCAAAGGAAACGAATCCCACGCCGCGAAAGCCTTCAAGGCCATAAGAATTTTCGCGCCGCTCCGTTTCTGAATATCGTCGAGGATCGCGGCGTTTTCAATCAGCTTCCCTTCGTCGATTACAAAACATCGCGAAGGGATGCCGGGATCGGCCAGCGCCGTCGGAGGAGCGTTTAACGCCATTTTTCCGCATGCCAGGGCAGACCATAGATAGTCAGGTCGGCCATGAAAGGATCCGGATCAAATTGCTCCGGATTCCATACGCCGGGCTTGCGCCAGACGCCCTCTGTCACCAGTTTTGTTCCGATCATGGCGGGAACGCCGGTGGTATAGGAGACGGCCTGCGCTCCGGTTTCTTCGTAACATTTATGATGATCGCAAATATTATATACAAAAACGGTCTTCGGCTGGCCGTCCTTTACGCCCCGCAACCGGTCGCCAATGCAGGTTTTGCCATGGGTCAACGCGCCCAGATTCGCCGGTTTTGGCAGAATAGCGGCCAGGAATTGCAAAGGAACTATCGGCGTCCCCTTATAATCCACAGGTTTAATGGCGGTCATGCCCACATTTTCGAGAACATGCAGGTAATTCAGGTAACTTTCCGAAAAAGTCATCCAGAAACGCGCCCGAATCAGCCCCTTAATATGCAAAACAAGGGATTCGAGTTCCTCGTGGAAAAGCAGATAACACTTTTTCTTGCCTATGCCGTCGGGAAAATCGTAATCCATAGCCCAAGAGAGCGGGTCGGTCTCTACCCATTCGCCATGCTCCCAGTAACGTCCCCTGGCCGTAACTTCGCGGATATTTATTTCGGGATTGAAATTGGTGGCGAAAGCCTGCCCATGACTGCCAGCGTTGCAGTCCAGAATATCGAGAACCCGCGCCTCGTCTAGCTCGTGTTTCATGATCCAGGCGGCGAACACATTGGTTACGCCGGGATCAAATCCGGAGCCAAGGAGCGCTGTAAGTCCGGCGTCGCGGAATCTGTCGGCGTAGCCCCATTGCCATTTATATTCGAAATGGGCGACGTCCCTTGGCTCGTAGTTGGCTGTGTCGATATAATTGGCGCCGCAAGCGAGACAGGCGTCCATTATATTCAGATCCTGATAAGGGAGCGCTACGTTGCAGACGACATCGATTTCAAGCGAGCGCATGAGCTCGCATAGCGCCGGAACATCGTCCGCGTCGACGGCGTAAGGCTTGATGGAAAAGCCCAGTTTGGCCTCGACTCTCGCGCAAACCTCGCGACAGCGATCCAGGGATCTGCTCGCTAAAAAGATTTTTTCGAAAACGCCTGTTTTTTTCGCGACTTCGCAACATTTGTAGGCGACTACGGAGCCCACGCCTCCCGCGCCGATAATAAGCAGATTCGCCATTTATTCTCCCGCGTAATTGAAATCGGTTATGCCGTTCATGGAATCCGGAATAATATTGTCTCCGTCGATAACTTTAATATTGGCGTATTTCGCCGCCTTTTTCGCCTCTCTTTCCAACTTTTTGGCCTCCCGGCGGCAGTTTTCGCACGCGCCCCTGGGGATCGCGAGACAAAGGGATTGAGGAACGCGGTTTGATCGCGTCTCTATTTTATGAAGGCCAGCGCAATGATCGCATATTTTCCAGCTCTCCTTTTGCCTCTCCTCGAGCATGTCCGTATCGTAAAAAATACGTTTGTCGCGACTATGCAAGTCGCCCTCGCGATAACCGTCAAGAGGCTTCGCGGGCGGATTGAAATATAGATCGACTACCTGCGCGCAAAGTTTCCCCAGATATTCGCCAATTCGCGGATTTTCCCGCGTCGCGCTCTCCGTCCACCCAGGCTCGCGGATTTCCTCCCAGGCGTCGATGCCGGCCAGGGCAAGACAGATTGCCAGATTCACATACGGCAGGGCTCCGCGAATGGAGTAACCGCCTTCGAGCACGGCGATATCGGGATTCAGGAGCGCGTTTAGCCGCGCGTAACCCCTGGCGGTCAGGCGCATATTCGCTAGAGGATCGGTGAAATGATTGTCCTGGCCGGCGGAATTGATAATTATATCCGGCTTGAAGTTTTCGAGAATGGGCAATACCGCGTTCCGGATACAGAAAAGATAACCGTTGTCGGAAGTCTCCGGCGGCATGGGAATATTCAGATTGCGTCCAAGCGCCGCGGGGCCGCCGCATTCATTCAAGAATCCCGTCCCGGGATAGAGCGTCCGGCCGTCCTGATGGAGGGAGATAAATAAGGTATAAGGGTCATTCCAGAAGATATCCTGCGTGCCGTCCCCATGATGCACATCCGTATCGACTATGGCTATCCGCAATGGGCGCCCGTCCGGGCGCGGATAATTGTCGCGGATGTACTCGATCATCACCGCTTCGTTATTAATATTGCAGAAGCCGCGATTGCCATTGGAAACGCGCATGGCGTGATGACCGGGGGGGCGAACAAGGGCGAAGGCGCGATCCTCCTTTTTTTCCATTACCAGTCGCGCGGCGGTCAAGGCGCCTCCGGCGGCCGCGAGATGAGATTCGGAAGCTACGGATTTGGCGTCCGGCAGAAGAAAATGCGCCCTTTCAAGTTGCTCCGGCCTGGCGAATACAGGACGATATTCCTTTACGCCATTTATATCGAACAGGCCTTCTTCCTCCAATTGATCTCGAGTGTAAAGCAGGCGCTCCTGCCTTTCGGGATGGGTAGGCGTAATGGCCCAGTCAAAAGCGGGGAAAAAAACCACGCCCAGATTGCGGGAAGCGACAAGGGGACTACTCATCGGGATCGTCCAGATTTTCAAATATGTCCGCGGCGTAGCGGCAATTGGCAACCAATTTGGCAAAGTAGCCCATGACCGCGGCGAATGTCAGATTATCGCCGGCTTCGACGGAGAAAAGCGCGCCATCGCCGTCGCGTATGACGAAAACGCCGCCGCTTCCCATTCGCGGTCGGAAGACCGAGCATGACAGCAGTTCCGGATCGCCCAGACGGCATATAAGGGCCAGATCGTCGCTCTCCGGCAAATAAGGCGTTTTGTACACCGCGTCCGGCGGCGTTTCGGCATGCTTTTCAAATTCGGGCCGGGAATTAAGCAGCTTCGCAAGATAATGTTCGGGCATCGGAACTCCGCTGTAAAGGTCGGCCGTCGGCTCACGCGACGGAAGGGAATCGGGGCAACCGGGACAGGCACTTATCGAGGATCTCATCCGGCGACGCGGAAGCGTCTATTATTTTGACCCTTCCCGGATTTTTCGCCGCTATTTCGAGAAAACCGGACCGGATCCTTTCGTGAAACTCTTTCGTCTCGTTGTCGAATCTGCCTTCGTCGCTTTCTCCGGTCGCCCTCAAACGTTTTTTTACCCGCTCCAGACCCAGGGCTACGGGCAGATCGAGCAGAAAGACTATATCTGGCCAGAGATCGCCAGTTGAAATTTTATTTAAATATTCAAGTTCCGCAAGATTCATTCCCCGGCCATAGCCCTGATAGGCGACGGTCGAATCCGCGAAACGGTCGCAAATTACGGGGCGACCGGTCGTCAGCGCGGGCCGGATTATGTCGCGCGTATGCTGGGCTCGATCCGCGAGAAAAAGAAAAAGCTCCGCCTCCCGCGAGATCGCGGGGCGGGAAGGATCGAGCAGGACGCGGCGCAATTCGCGGCCCAGCTCCGATCCTCCGGGCTCGCGGGTCTGGAGCGGATTAAGCCCCCGACCGATCATCCATTCGGCAAGCATCCGCGCGACGGTGGTTTTGCCGCAACCTTCTATTCCTTCAAAAGCGATAAACATTCCGCGGATATTTTTTCGGTTTTTGGCTTTTCAGGAGTGCGGAAAGGATTATATAAATATCTTTCCATGCCTTTTTGATAATCGCTCCATTCCTCGGGCGCCGCGTCGTCAAATAGATCGCGGAATTGGGCTAGCTTGGCGTCGAGATTATCGGCGTAATGAAGAACGAAGGCTTCGGCGGTTTGGGGAAGCCGCGAGGCGCCGTATTCGTACTGACCGTGATGGCTTAATACCAAATGCGAAAGATGATCTTTTAATTTGTCGTCCAGACCGCTTTTTTGTAAAAAAGGCCCGATTAATTCAAGTCCCAGGATGATATGACCGCTCAAGCGGCCGACATCCGTATAATCGTTCGCGAAGCCGCCGGAAAATTCGCGAATCTTGCCAATATCGTGACAAAGCGCGCCCGCGAGCAGGGTTTGGCGGTCGAGTTGCGGATAGCGATCGGCCAGGGAACGGCACAGATTGAAAACGGAGAGCGTGTGTTCGAGCAATCCCCCCGCGTAGGCGTGATGCATACGCTTGGCCGCGGGAAAGGTTTTTAAAGGCGCGACGATTTTTTCGTCGTTTAAAAGGGCGAGAATAAATTTGCGCCATGGGGGATATACAAATTCTTCCAGGCAGGCGCGTTTTAACTCCGTAAACATATCGTCGGCGGATACTGGCGCGGATGGCATGAATACGGCGGGATCAAGGGTTCGCGTCTCTTCCTCCGGCAACGGAGAGAAAGCGTCCAGGACAAGCTGGATTTTTTCGCGATACGGCTTCGCCCGGCCCGAAATAAGGGCTATACCGCCTTTTTCGATGTTGGCTATGGAAGAGCTTAAGGGATGCCAGATCTTGGCTTCGATAGAGCCTGTTTTATCGACCAGCGCGAGGCTCCAGTACGGATCTCCGGTCCGGGAAGTGCCGGAACTCGCTTCCGCGATCAAAAACAGACCGCCGACGCGGGAGTTATTTGTAATTTCGTTGACGTACGCGCCCTTTTCCATATTTCCCCTTTATCCCCTATTTTTTAAATTTGACAGGAGATAATGTCAATGAACGTATTTTTAACCAATGACGACGGTATCAACGCCCGAGGCTTGAGGGAATTGTATAAAGCCTTGAAAAATAGGGGACACAAAGTTTTCGCGGTCGCGCCCGCGCGTCAGCAGTCGGGAGTCAGCCATAGTCTCACGGTATTCGAGCCCTTGAGAGTCGCCCGCGAGGCGGAAGACGAGTTTCAGGGCGTTGGAGTATACGGCACGCCCGTCGATTGCGTAAAGCTGGGTCTGGGCGTTTTGAGCGATTTCAAACCGGATCTGGTTATGTCCGGTATTAATAGCGGACCAAACGCCGGACCGGATATATTTTATTCCGGCACGATCGCCGCCGCCGCCGAAGGCGCGAACGCGGGGATTCCAGCCATGGCGATTTCCTATGGCGATCCTTCGGAAAACGCCGATATGGAGTCTGTCGCCCGCAAAGCGGTCGAGCTGGCCGAACGGATCGTCTGGGAAAAAATCCGGGATCGCGTCGTAATTAATGTCAATTTTCCCGCCTGCGAAACTGGCCGATGGGCCGGCATTAAAGTTTGTTCCCAATCGGCCTCCGTATGGGACAACTCGTATATCGAGAAAAGGGATCCCAGGGGCGAGCCGTACTGGTGGCTCGACGGCAAGCTCGATCCTCCCATTCACGGCAAAGATACGGATCGGCATTTTCTCGCCAATAATTATATTTCCGTCACGCCCCTTAAATTCGATTACACCGCGAAGGAATATCTCAACGCGTTAGCGGATATGGGCCTCGAAGAGGAATAGACGTTGGAACAAGACGCGGGATTCCAGAAGGTTTATCCGTCTTTCAACTTGACAATCATTGATAAATCTGGCAAACAATCAGTTCATTTTGGAGGAGATTTAATGTACGCTGTAGTAGAGACAGGCGGCAAACAATTCCGCGTCGAACAGAATTCGAAAATTACGGTTGAGAAACTCGCCGGCGATAATGGAAGCGAAATCATCCTTGAGAAAGTATTGCTCCTTGGAGGCGAAGAATTAAAGCTGGGTGATCCGTATATCGCCGGAGCCAGCGTAAAAGCGGAAATCCTCGCGCAAAAGCGCGGCCCCAAACTTGTTATTTTCAAACGGCGCCGTCGCAAGGATTCCAAATGCAAGCATGGACATAGGCAGGATTTAACCGAACTATTGATCAAGGATATAATCGCGCCCGCTCAATAAGGGCCGCGGGAGGAAAAAATGGCGCATAAAAAAGCCGGCGGATCGTCCAGAAACGGTCGCGACAGCGCGGGACAACGCAGGGGCGTAAAACGTTTTGGCGGCCAGAGCGTAAAGGCGGGCACTATTATCATCAGGCAACTGGGCACGGTGGTGCATCCCGGTCAGAACGTGGGCATGGGCCGCGATTTTACCCTTTTCGCCAAGATTGACGGCATAGTTAGTTTTGAAAAATATTCGAGGAAAAGACATACGCGAACGCGCGTGCATATCAAACCCGCGGCGAACGCCTGAAATAAATAAAATTTTTAGCGTCCAATAATTCCGGAAGGATTTAACGCCTTCCTTTTCCAGTTTAATTCGCGGAAAGCGGCGCTTGGGTTAAAAGCCAAAATAGTCGGCGCGGCAACCGGATCGCTCGGGATTGGGCCGGTCGCGAGCGATTCGCTTAATACATAATTGTGTCGCGGGGGCGCGCCGCGACGGGAGCAAGCGATGAGATTTGTCGACGAAGCGAAAATTCTTGTTAAAGCCGGCAAAGGCGGCAAAGGTTGCATGTCCTTCAGGCGGGAGAAATTCGTTCCCCGCGGCGGACCGGATGGAGGCGACGGCGGCGACGGCGGATCAGTCTATTTGCGCGCCGATCCGCGGTTGCTTTCCCTTTATGATTTCAGACTGAAAAGAATTTACGAAGCGCAAAACGGGCAACCTGGTCAAGGTAGTCAGAGGGATGGCAAAAAGGGCCAGGACCTTGTCATCGGCGTGCCCGTGGGCACTCTTGTTTTCGCCGAAGGCGGCCCTGACGGCGAAGAGCTGATAGCGGATTTGTCCGAGTCCGACGATATCGCGCGCGTGGCTACAGGAGGGCGCGGGGGCAAAGGCAACGAGCATTTCAAAAGTTCCACCATGCGCGCGCCCAAATTCGCCCAGCCCGGCGAGCCTGGCCAAGAAAGGAATTTGCGGCTGGAATTGAAAATTCTGGCCGACGCCGGACTTATCGGTTTGCCTAACGCGGGGAAATCGACTTTTATTTCGAAGGTTTCCGCCGCGCGTCCCAAAATCGCCGACTATCCCTTTACCACTCTCGCGCCTAATCTCGGAGTGATGATCGACGAGGTTGATCCCGAAAAAAGGCTCGTGGTAGCGGATATTCCCGGACTTATCGAAGGGGCGCATACCGGCCAGGGACTGGGAACGAGGTTCCTGAAGCATGTGGAGCGGGCGCGTTTTCTCGTGCATATTTTGAGCGCGGAAGACATTGACGAAGACGACCCCTGGAGCGGTTTCGAGCTGGTAAACGAAGAATTGAAACAATTTGATCCGGAGCTGGCGGAGCGAAAGCAGATAGAGGTTGTAAACAAGATTGATCTGCTATCGCCCGAAAAATTGAACAAGTTGAAGGAAAAGGCGAAAAAGGACGACAGGAAAATTTATTTTATTTCCGCCAAGGAAGAGAAGGGGCTGGAACCTTTAATCGCCGAATTGTGGCGCCTGAGGGACGAAGAGGAACGACATAAACCTCTCGCCTCTTATCATCACGAACTGGCCGGGGACGAAGAGAATTGGCCAGATATGGAAACCGGCGACCGGATCGAGTAAAATGGCCGAAGCTGACGAATCAGAAAGGGAGCGCGCGCTTCGCGGCGCGAAAATAATTGTCGTCAAAATAGGCAGCGCGGTCATCGCGGGCCGGGATAGCCTGAATTATCAGGCTATGGAGGATCTCGCCGCCCAGCTCGCCGCGTTAAAAAACAATGGCAAAAAAATAATCCTTGTCAGTTCGGGAGCCGTGGCCGCCGGCAAAGCTGTCCTCAAAATCAGGGGCATCGACAATTTTCCCAATTACAAAGTGGCGAAACGCGCCCTGGCCGCCGCGGGGCAAAGTCTGCTTATGCAAGCCTGGAACAACGCTTTCGCGCCATGGGGCGTTATCGTGGCCCAGGCGCTTTTAACTCGCGACGATCTGCGCTCGCGGAGACGTTTCCAGTTCGCGACCTCTACTTTTCTTCAGATGCTGGCCTGGGACTTGCTACCCATTGTTAATGAAAACGGCCCTGTCTCGCCGAGCGAGCTT
>CAMWPE010000025.1 GCA_947176055.1 uncultured Desulfovibrio sp. | reverse complement strand
TGTTTCTATTCGGCTCGCCGGAGCCTTTCTCCAGTTTCGCGGCCTTCATAATCAGCACCGCGGCGGGAGGCGTCTTGGTGATAAAATTGAAGGTGCGGTCCGCGTACACAGTGATCACCACGGGAATGATCATGCCTTTTTGATCCTGCGTCCTCGCGTTAAACTCCTTGCAGAAAGACATGATATTCAAGCCATGCTGGCCCAGAGCCGGACCTACGGGCGGAGAAGGGTTGGCCGCGCCGGCGGGTATCTGCAATTTTATTTTAGCTACTTCTTTTTTTGCCATCGCGCTTATCCTTAACGGCGCTCGCGCCGATAAAAATATTATCCTTTGGAAACGTATTTGAAATCAAGTTCCACCGGCGTCTGTCTGCCGAATACGGAGACCGAAACCCGCAATTTGCCCTTGTCGTGGTTCACGTCCTCCACGACGCCGTTAAAGTCCTTGAATGGTCCTTCGAGCACGCGCACTTCGTCGCCGATATCATAATCGAATTTTGGCCGCGGTTTTTCCTGCCTCATCTCCATGAGATTGAGGATATTTTCGGCCTCGCTGTTCATCATTGGGGCGGGACGATTCTTGCCGCCGACAAATCCCGTGACTTTGGGGATCGTCTGCACAAGGTGCCAGGAAAAATCGGTCATGATCATCCTCACCATTATGTAACCGGGGAATAATTTGCGGGTGGTAGTGCGGGGCTCCGGTTTTTGCTTGCTCGGTTCCTGCACTTTCTCGGTGGGAACGACCACTTTGTCGATTAGGCCTTTGTCCTGTCCTGTGCGGCGCATTTCGTCTATTGTCTTTTTTACGCGCTGCTCAAAACCGGAATATGTGTGAACAATATACCAGCGGGGCTTTTTGCTTAATTCGCCTCCGTCGTCGATTACTGGTTCCGCGTTTGAATCTATCATGGCATCCTTCAAGCCAGAATGGCCTTAATCAGACTGGAAAGACCCAGGTCGATCAGGCCGAGAATTATTGCCATAACGGCGACAAAGCCCAAAACGGCGAAAGTCGCCTTGCGCGTTTCCTTCCAGGAAGGCCACGTTACCTTTCGCAACTCCGCCCGGCACGCTTCGACATAATGCATGAAGCGGACGACTGGATTGGGTTTCGATTCCTGTTTGGAATCCTGGGCTTGCGCCTGTTTTTTTGCCATTTTTCGCTCGCGTAATAAAATGGCAGGGTAGGAGGGATTCGAACCCCCAGCATGCGGTTTTGGAGACCGCCGCTCTAGCCGTTAGAGCTACTACCCTGCGCGCCGAACGGACGTTTTTTAAGCGTCCGCCGGAATTTTTATTTTATCTGGTTTCCCGGTGCAATGTGTGTTTCTTGTCCCAGGGACAGTACTTCTTCATTTCCAGGCGGCCAGTGGTGGTTTTTTTGTTTTTCCTCGTGCTGTAATTGCGCCTTTTGCACTCGGTGCAGGCCATGATTACATTGACTCTCATAAATTACTCGATAATTTCGGTGACCACGCCGGAGCCTACGGTTTTGCCGCCTTCGCGAATGGCGAAGCGCAGACCTTTTTCCATGGCGATGGGCGCGATCAGCTCGACGTTAAAGGAAACATTGTCGCCGGGCATGACCATGTCGACGCCTTCGGGCAGTTCGATAACGCCGGTAACGTCGGTCGTGCGGAAATAGAACTGGGGTCGGTAACCGCTGAAGAAAGCGGTTTTGCGGCCGCCTTCGTCCTTGGACAGGACATAAACTTCGGCCTTGAATTTTTTATGCGGCGTAATGGTCTTGGGAGCGGCGAGAACCTGGCCGCGCTCCACTTCGTCGCGTTTGGTGCCGCGCAGAAGCACGCCGATATTGTCGCCGGCCTGACCCTGATCCAGCAGTTTGCGGAACATTTCCACGCCGGTGCAGGTGGTTTTCTGCGTGGGCTTGATACCTACGATTTCCACTTCGTCGCCCACTTTCACAACGCCGCGCTCGACTCTGCCGGTAACGACCGTGCCGCGTCCGGAGATGGAAAACACGTCTTCGATGGGCATCAGGAAAGGCTTGTCGATTTCGCGCTTGGGTTCTGGAATAAATTCGTCGCAAGCGTTGAGCAATTCATCGACGCATTTGGCGTCTTCGGCGTCGGCCTTGTCGCATTCGAGCGCCTTCAGCGCGGAGCCGCGAACGATCGGCACGTCGTCGCCCGGGAAGCCGTAGGAGGAGAGCAATTCGCGCATCTCCATCTCGACCAGATCGAGCAGTTCCGGATCGTCGACCATATCGGTTTTGTTCAGGAAAACGACGAGCTGCGGCACGCCGACCTGACGGGCCAGCAGAATGTGCTCGCGGGTCTGGGCCATGGGACCGTCGTTGGCCGCGACCACCAGGATGCCGCCGTCCATCTGCGCGGCGCCGGTGATCATATTTTTAATATAGTCCGCGTGGCCGGGGCAGTCCACATGCGCGTAATGGCGCTTGGGAGTTTCGTATTCCACGTGAGCGGTGGCGATGGTAATGCCGCGTTCCTTTTCTTCCGGAGCCTTATCGATTTCGTCGTAGGAGACGAATTTGCCGTCGCCTTTGAGACCGGCGATTTTGGTGATGGCGGCGGTAAGAGTGGTCTTGCCATGGTCGATATGACCGATTGTGCCAATGTTTACATGGGGCTTTTTGCGCTCGTATTTTGCCTTGCCCATTTCTAGTCTCCCTGGAAAAATTGTTTGGCGGCTTAAAACCGGAACAGGGCCGGCGCCGTATATCCGCGCGATTCGCTATCGCCCTGATTCGCTCCTGTATCGCGGAAAGGCTTTGGCTTGCGGAAAGGTGTGGGGGAGGGAATGGAGCGGGAAACGGGACTCGAACCCGCAACCCTCAGCTTGGAAGGCTGATGCTCTACCAATTGAGCTATTCCCGCGCCTGCTTGTCAGCCCGGAAAGTAATAAAACTTTCCCGCCGGCGGCGTTGTAGTCCCCGACAGCCTTTTTTCTGTCTCCTACAGCCAAGGCGTTGTTCGCGCGCTTCCAGCGGGGTGGTGGAGGGAGGTGGATTTGAACCACCGAAGTCTTACGACGGCAGATTTACAGTCTGCTCCCTTTGGCCGCTAGGGTATCCCTCCATGCTCGCGCCGCGCGCTTCCGACTGGAGCTGGCGATGGGACTTGAACCCGCAACCTGCTGATTACAAATCAGCTGCTCTACCGATTGAGCTACGCCAGCGGCAAAAAGGATAATTAAAACATTTTAATTTTTTTGGCAAGAAATATTTTATATTTAATTTTGCATTCTCGCTTTAAGCTGGCGCTGGGCTTCCTTTTTCTCCGCCTCTTCTTTTTCCTTTTTGGCTTTTTGCGCCTGGGCCAGGCGTTTTTTCCTTATCTCTTTCACCCTGGTAGCCTGCGCCTTTTCTCTTTGCTCCCTGGCCTGATCGAGCAGTTTTTCTTTTTTTCGCTCGAAGACCAGCGTGGTTCGCAACGCGCCGCAACCAATGGCGATAACCGTCACAATTACTACCAGAACTTTCTGGATTGACCATTGGTTTTCGCCCAGCAGGTATTTGAGCCATCCAAGGCCAATCTTGTCGCCAAAGAAAACTATCGCGGGCACGCCAAGGAAACAGAGAAGCAATCCTACGATTTCGATCCAGATAAAGGTTTTGAACATGGTCAGGCCGAACAATGTGCCGTCCCGCACTGTCCTTAAAAATGTCAATTTCTTTTTCAGCCGATGCAGAAAGTCGTCAAGTTGCGGCAATTTTGTTTGCGCCTGTTTGAAGGTTTCCGCGTCGTTAAAATTGCTGGAAAAAGCCCAGTTGATGATGCCGGCTCCCGCGTTGAAATCGGCGCTGAAGTCGCGCAGGGCGTTGGGGAAAGGAAACCACGATGCTTCGTCGCGAATTTCCTCGAGCGCGTCCAGATAGCTCTTGTAACGGTTGCGCAACTCCTCGATCTCCCGCTGGATGCTGTCGTTCAGATCCTTTTCCAGTTGCGGTCTTAATTTCACCATCTGTAAAAAGGCCATGTAATTCGTGATATTTCCCAGGGACTGGAGATTCGCGATCTTGTTTCCCAGAATCCCCTGCACGGGGTGATCTTCCGGAAACCAGGCTTCGAGCTTGGTCGCAAGGGCGTTGACCGCCGCGTTTTCGTTTTCGGCGCTTTTCTTCGCGTCTTCCATTAAATCGTATAGGGAAGAGAGGATAAGCAGACGTCCCCGCTCAAGCGCGGGATCGATCAAAAAGCGGTTGAAATACTCCGGCTCGTTTTTCACTAAAGTTTTGACCTGACCGGTGATTTGCTCGGCGAAACCCATTTTAACACGGCAAATCATGTCGCGATAGGCAAGCTCCCGCCAGTTGGGCATGACGCGTTGAATTTGCGCGTACATGGCCGACGCTTTAGCGTATTGCCCCATCGACTCCATTGTGCGGGCCTGTAGATATTCGTTCCAGGCCTGAAGCGCGGGGGAAGGGGTGATGGCGGCCGCTTCTTTGAACAGCGCGATCGCTTGCGCCGGATCGTTGCGCTCGATTAGAACGAAAGCCCGCAACATGCGCAATCTTGGATCGCGGGGAATGCGGGTTATTGTCTGCGCGAGTTCTTTGTCCAGGCTGGGCAAAGCCGATGTCGGGGAGTTGGCCAGTTTGTCCAGAAGATCCCACGCCGGGCTGTCATCCTTTGCGGGGATTTCTTCGTCCGGCCCCGGCTCCTTAAGACGGAAGAGCCAGTTTTTGGAGACATTCCTGAGCTGGGAGAGCGCGTTTATATCGAGAATCGCTTGCAAAAGAATCGATTCGGACGAGCGTTTTTCCAGCAACTCGCCGTAACCGGCCGCGCCTTTGGCCTCCAGCGCGAGTTCGATTTGCCTGAAGGCCCGGTTGATCTCGTCGATATCCAGCGTGGCGAGTTTATTCCAGGTTTCTGGCAGTGAAGGGAAATAATTGCGCGACGGACATTCGGCCGCCGAATGGTTGTGCAGGCCGCAGTAAAAACATTCCTGATTGTTCTCGGAAGAGGCCAGATGCGACGCCATTATCAGGGGGAGAGATCTCGCGCTGACGCTGTTCTCGTTCAGCATCACATTGCACCAGCTGTCCATATTCGTCTGGGCGCCGGTAAAGCGAAGATCCTTGACGACAAAATCCGTCCCGGCCAAAAAAGCGTTGCGATAACTTATATATGGGAAATCCGGCATGAGATTGTCCCATTTAAGGCCGATTTTCTTGGGAAGATCGCTATTAAAATTGAGGTTTTTGCGCTCGGCCACCACGCATACGCAGGGCCAGTACGCTCCGCCTTCCTGTTTTTCCTTGTCAAAAATATTGAGATATTGTTTCAGGAATGAGCGCATGGCGAGAAGATTATCCAGAGAGATGATGACAAAGCCATCCTGGACAATGAATTTCAGCTTCAATTCCTGGAGTAATTTCTCCAGCCTTTCGAACATCGCGCTCCAGCCTGCCTGGAATTTTTTATCCAGCGGATTGCCCAGCGGATGAATGACTACGAACCAGGTCTGCGTGGACGAATAGGGCAGTCTTTCGTCGACTATGGGCGTTTGCCAGTCGCAGGACATCATACCCTGACGCATGGCGGCGCGTTCGAAAGTTATCCCAGGGATGAAAGTTACGCTTTGTTTGCTCTGCGGATGGATGAAAATATCCAGATTCTCATGGGGATACAGCTCCTGGGAAACGAGCATGGCTTCGATTGCCAGGCTGGGCTCGCGTTTCTGAGTCAGCTGCAGGCGCCCGGGAAAAAGCTCGATGGCCACGGGAAGAGCCTCGAATTTTCCCCAGATATAGAGGCGGGCGATCGCCAGAAAAACGTCGTTCGTAAAAAAGAACCAAAGAGCCTGATCATTGCTTTGACTTACCAGCATACCCCCGTAATTGAGCAGGGTCTGATTTATTGCCGGCGGCAAATCCCCGTGCCAGCTGACCCAGAGCGTATGCCCGAGCGTGCTCATATGCACATCCTGATACTGCGGGAATTTGTTCATAAGCTGGTTTAATTTGGGCATGAGTCCTCCGGCGCGTAGGAAATCAAGCGTTTAAACACAAGATTTATGCAAGAAAAATACCCAAAAATTTCGGAGCTGACAATTTTCTTTTTGCCCTCTTCGCGGTATAAAAGTCGCGAGCCATTAATTTTAAAAAATAATCCGGCCCGCTCCAGCCGGCGGGTTAATAAGGGCGCGCGTATTTTCCCCTGATATTCTCGCCGCGCGCCGACCGCGTCGATAGCGTTGTTCGCGCTCGCTAAAACTATATAAAAATCATGAAAATATATTTCCCAAATTGGACGCCGGCGCTTCCATGTTCGCCAAAATAGCCTTGCTTTTTCCTCCCTACTCTGTCCTGACATACGCTCTGCCGGATGCCTTCCCCCCGGAGTTCTGGCGGAAAGGAACGCGCGTATGCGTTCCTCTGGGGAAGCAAATCCGGTCGGGATATATAGTTTCCGCGGATCAAAGAAGCGATCTTCCATCCGGAACCGTCATAAAAAGCGTCGTCTGGCCGCTGGAAAAAGAGCCGGTATTGAATGAAGAGTTAGCGGATCTGGCTCGCGATTTGGCCGCGCGCCAAGGAGCGGAGCTGGGCTCCGTTTTCGGGCATGTTTTGCCGGCGGAATTAAAAAGCGGCGATTTCCGGTTATTCTGGCGCGGAGCAATTTACGATCCGGGACGCGTTGGAATTATGAACGCGGACTCGTACCGGGAAATGGCCCTGGCTTTCGCGCGGGGAGAAGCGACTTTCGCGGAGAAAAGAAGACGGGCTTCGGAAAACGATATTATCCGGCTGAAGATCGATCCCCCATGGCCTCTCCGGCCCGCCGCGAAAAAACAAATCGCCTTGCTGGATTTTATCCATGAAAAAGGCTGGGTCACCCGCGAACAAATTTCCCAAAAATTCGGGCCTGGCTGCAACGCGCTGTTAAAAAAGGCGCTGGAAGCCGGATATGTTGATTTTCAGGAAGACAAAGAGAAAGAAGCTTTTCGCGGACTCGACGCCGATTTCAAGCTGTCCGGGGAGCAGGAAAAAGCCGCCCGGGAATTCGGGGCCGCGCTCGCGTCGGATAGACCGGAATGCCGCCTGCTTTACGGAGTCACGGGAAGCGGGAAAACCGCTGTTTATTTGCGACTCGTACGGGAATGTCTGGCCAGGGGAAAATCGGCGCTACTGCTCGCGCCCGAAGCGGCGCTGGCGCATAAATTATACGCGGACGCCGCCTCCGTCATTCCCGCCGAAGATCTATATCTTTATCACGGTTATCAGACCTCGCGCTCGAGAAGCGATTTATTCGCCGCGCTGGCCTCATCCCGCGAGCCGAAGCTCGTAGTCGGAACCAGATCCGCGCTATTTCTTCCGCTCCATAATCCAGGTTGCGTAATTCTTGACGAAGAGCACGACTCTTCCTTCAAACAAGATGAAGGTTTCGTTTATCATGCCAAGGAAGTGGCCTGGTTCCGAATGCAAAAAAATTCCGGTCTCCTAATCCTGGGCTCGGCCACTCCCGATATCAAGACATTTTACGCCGCCAAAATCGGAGCTATCCCCAGAACGGATCTCAAGTCCCGGGTTAGCGGCGCGTCTCTTCCTCCGGTCGAGCTGACCAATATCGGCGCGTTGAGCGGCAAAGCCGCCGCGGGAACAATCAAGGCGACGGCGGAAGGATTGAGCCTGCTTTCGCCTTATTGCGAGGAGGCTTTGCGGGAGTGCGCCCGCAAGGGCGAGCAGGCGGTGATCCTCCTGAATCGGCGCGGCTACGCTCCGATGATCTATTGCCTGAACTGCGCTAAAATCCTGCGTTGCCCCCATTGCGAAATCGGGTTGAGCTATCACAAAAGCGCGAAAAAATTAATCTGTCACTATTGCGGTTATACCGCGCCCTATCCGTCGCCGTGCCCGGATTGCCGCCGGGCCAATTTCCTCGCGGTAGGCGAAGGCACGGAGAAAATAGCGGAGCGGCTGGAAACTATCGCGGGCCGGGAAATCCTGCGTCTGGATCGCGACAATACGCGCAGGCCGGGCAAGATTGACGAAATTTTGAATGATTTTCGGGCCAATCGCTCGCCATTCCTGGTAGGCACGCAAATGCTGTCCAAAGGCCATCATTTTCCCAACGTTACGCTCGCCGTGGTGGCGGACGGCGATATTGGGCTTAATATGCCGGATTACCGCGCGACCGAAAGAGCCTTCCAGTTATTGATCCAAGCCGGCGGCAGGGCCGGTCGCGGCGAAAAGCCCGGGCGAGTGTTGATCCAGACAAGAAACGTGAATCATTATTGTTGGAAATACGTATTAAATTCCGATTACGAGGGATTTTACAAAGAAGAGCTCGCGAGAAGGGAAAAAAAACTCTATCCGCCTTTCGTCAAGCTGGCTCTTTTGCGTTTCTCCTTCCCTCAAAACGACGCGCGGGCAGCGGACTCCATAACGGAGTTGCGACCCTGGATACGCCGGGAAGGGGAGAGGGCCGGAGCGATTGTTCTGGGCCCGGCGCCGTCCCCTCTGGCCATGCTCCGGGGGATGAGACGTTTTCAGTGCGTAATTAAATCCGGCGAATGGCAAAATATCCGGGAACTGTATTTTAAACTCCTTAAACAGCCATTCGCCGGGCGCTTAAAAATTTTTCTCGATCTCGATCCTGTCAATATGCTGTAAAATCAACCGGTTGTCTCTGGATAAACAAACGGGTGGACGCGCTTAATCCATTGCCATCATTTACAAAATCAGAAAGAGCGATTCAATTCTCCCTTCGCGAAGCGCCTCTAAAGCCGGAGGAATTTTCTCCGAAAACGCTTTTAGCGATCCTCATTGTCGCTATCCCGGATAAAAATTCGTCAAACGGAGGACGGTATGAAGCGGTTATTTTGCCTGCTTGTCGCGACCTTGTGGTTTGGAGTCGCGTCGATGGCCAACGCCGAAGGATTTTATGTCGCGCCCAAATTTCTTATGAGCTTCCAAAATACAGGGACAGTCTCCAGATCCTGGGCTCTGGCCGGCGCGGGCATCGATACCTATAGCCAGTTTACCCTGGGCGGCGGCCTGGCGGCAGGCTACGATTTCTGGCCGCAACAGATGGTTCCCCTGCGTCTGGAAGTGGAATTCGCCCTGAGAGGCAACAGCGAGAAGGAATGGTCCGATTACGGGCTTTTCGTCAACGAGGCGAAAGGCGTGTGGAACAATTCCACGCTGTTCGCCAATCTTTTCTGGGATTTTCATAACGACACCAATCTGACGCCTTACATCGGCGGCGGCCTTGGCGTAGCCTTCAATTACACCGGCTATGATCTGACCCTCAAAAACGGCGACAAGATCTCCATGGATGACAGATACGCCAATTTCGCCTGGAACGCGGGCGCGGGCTTGTCGTACAGCTTTAATGACAATTTCGCGGTCGACGCGTCCTATAGATTCGTCGGTCTGGGTTATAACGAGGTAAGTACCACGCTCAACGGCCGCAAATACGAAATCGGCAACGAACCCTATAACAACGAATTTATGCTCGGTATGAGGTTCTCTTTCTAAAACAGACGATAAAAAAACGAGCGTTCCCTCCGCCGTACCCCGCCAAGGACAGCGACGTCGAAAACGCCCGTTCGCGTCAAGCGGAATAACACAAAAAACGATTTTTTTCCAGAGCGATCCGGCGCCGCGTTTACGGGTGCGCCGTCGCAATCTAATAAATTAATTCGCCGCGGAAACAAGCGTTCGCTCCCCGTTTCCGTTAGTTAACCGGTCTTCTATTTATTTCATAAGTATGGAGCGTTTTAAAATTTATATAATTATTTCAAGTAGTTATAATAATACATGTTGGGAACAACCCCTAAAAACGACCCCTAAAATTGCTGGATAGGAATAGGGGTTATTATCCCTCAATGGATAAAAAATAAGCCGACATAACTTATTGAAAGTGTGAAGGCTTCAATTTGCAAGGGGATATGACAAGGTAAATTAAGGAAGTGAGCGAAAGAGGAGGTTTGATTCAGGTAGGAATGAGTCGATAGCCAAAAATGCGCTTCTGCTGAAACCTGTCAAGTTAAAAATGAGCTTTTATTAGGTTTTCCCTTGTATTTATCTGTCTTTCATAACTTTTCGTTGGATAGTCCCAAAATTTCCTGAAACCTCAAGCCCAAAAAACCGGTGCTATACTTGCGGAATATCGCCAACCCATAATTGGAGAAGTCCGCATGTCCCAGAAATATCTCAAAGCCAAAACACAGCGTAAAGTTAAATGTAATGAACTCACACTGGATGCTTTTGTCAGCCAGATTTACCTTCCCCATATAAAAATTCGGAAACGAAGCTGGAAAATAGACGAGCGGATTGCCCGACAGCACCTGTCGTCGACATTTGGAGACCGGCCTTTATCGGAGATTGAGCGCGGTGAGGTTGAAGACTGGTTAAATAGCTTGCGTGAAAGTGGTCTGGCTCAGGCATCATGCAACCGTTTTCTGGCAGTTTTTAAAACGATCTGTTCCTTTGCCGAAACGAGGGGCTTTATACAGCCCGGAACTTCCCCCTGTTTTGGCGTTTCACCTTTTAAAGTTCATGCCCAGAAAGAGCGCTATCTTTCACAGGATGAAGCGCAGCGGCTTATGGCTGCCCTTGAAAAGAGCGACAGGATGGAAGCGTTGGCCTTGCGTTTGCTGTTGCTGACGGGCGCGAGAAAAAGTGAAATTCTCAAGGCCAGGTGGGAAAATATAAATCTGGAACAGAATATCCTTACTGTGCCGCTTTCCAAATCGGGCAAACCCCGCCACATTGTCCTTTCAGAAGCCGCCATACAGATTATCAAAGAGATCCCGCAAAATTCTGGCTCTCCCTGGCTATTTCCCGGCCATGCCAAAGGCAAGCCTCTTTCTGACCTATATCTCTTCTGGAGTAGACTGCGGCGTGAGCTTGGAATTGCGGATGTGAGGATTCACGATCTGCGCCACACCTTCGCCAGCTTCCTGGTCAACACAGGTCATTCCCTCTACGAAGTTCAAAAAATGCTGGGTCACGCAGACCCGCGCACCACCATGCGTTATGCGCATCTGGATCAGGCTTCCCTGGTTGCTGCTGCTGATGTCGTAAGCAAAATTTTGTCAATGACGGACGAAAGTATACAAAAAAATACGGCGCGCAGGCATGGAATATATCCGCCCATGTGGAAACAGCAGATTGAGATATTGCCAATTTTAAGAAGATAAATCGTCTGGGGAGGGTATGGGAAACAGACCGGCAAAATTTGGACGCAGCTGGATTTTTTGAGACATTTTTGGCCCTAATTGGACAATTCATTGTCAGATACACTGACAATGAATCAAGGGAAAAAGCTTCCTGCTGCGTAAAAAAGTATGCAAAATGTGTGCAAAACAAAAAGCGGATATTTTCTCATTCTCGTAATTTACTCAATGCCCTCAAGTAGTTATCCCGTTAAATTAAAAATTTTTCCGCAAATATCCGTATGTGTATCTGATGATGAGCTTGTTGACTGCCTGATCAGGCAGCCGTTTTTTGCTGCCATACAGCACTTAAGGAGTAAAAAATGGCTCTTGTGATCAATAATAATGCAATGGCAGCCAATGTAGCCCGAACCCTGAATACGCATTACGGCAATCTTGCCACTTCTACTCAACGTCTTTCTTCAGGCTTGCGGATAAATAGCGCTGCTGATGACGCGGCTGGTTTGGCTATTCGTGAGCTAATGCGTGCAGATATTGCAACGTTAAATCAGGGTGTAAGAAATGCTAATGATGCGATTTCACTGCTCCAAGTAGCTGATGGTGCCTTGGGAATTATTGATGAAAAGCTCATCCGCATGAAAGAGCTAGCGGAACAGGCAGCAACTGGAACTTATGATTCTACCCAGAGGTTGATGATTGATTCTGAATTTCAGGCTATGGCCAGCGAAATTGATCGCATAGCCAATGCTACTGATTTTAATGGAATTCATTTATTAAATGGATCTTTGGAAGGAACCCATGATGGCAGTGGGTTAAATTCAAGTGGGGCAATAAAAATTCATTTTGGGACTCTAAACGATTCGGCAGAAGATTATTACTATATTAATATTGGGGCAGCTACTGTAGCTGGACTTGGACTTGTTGATCAGTCAAATCATACGGAAATGATTGAAGCTCCAATCTTTCCATTAACAAATGATGATGACCTGAATCATATTAACGGTACAGTATCCCTTGGTGTGCGGCTAGAAGATGGCAATGGTATCACACTTGGTCATATCTACCTTGAGCATACATTTAATGATGGTAAAATTGTTTCGCAAAGAGCCTTTGACGAAGACGGCCTGGAGGTTGTCTATGATGATCTTGTACAAACAAACACTGATAACATAAATTTAAAATATATTGGAACTCCTGGAAAATTTACTTCTCCTATTGCACATATTGTACATGAGCCTACAAGCTGTGTTAATACATATACTGATATTGATACAGGTGATATTATGACTACTGAGGTTGTATTCAGATGGTATGGTCCAAGTTATAGTGAATATGTTAGGTTTAATGGCAAAGTTAATATCGCCTATTCACATGTATCTGAAAATGAAATTCAGTATAAGCTAATGAACAGCGATGGAACAATGCATACATTAAAATATAATGATGTAGGCTTTAACGCAACTGGTGATCGGGGTACAATTCGGAATCTAACCATAAACAGACTAAAAGAAGTGGAGGAATCTCCAGTTTATGCTTCAATCGAAACTCAGGATAAAGCGCAAAAAATGCTCGTCAGGCTTGAGGATGCCATAATCAGGAAAGATCAGATTCGTGCAAATCTCGGCGCAATGCAGAACCGTCTGGAGAATACCGTCTCAAACCTCACCATTCAATCAGAAAATCTTCAAGCGTCCGAATCTAGAATTTCCGATATTGATGTAGCCACGGAAATGACAAATTTTGTCCGCAACCAGATACTTACCCAATCTGCTGTTGCCATGCTTTCACAAGCCAATTCCATGCCACAAATGGCCATGCAATTAATTGGCGGCTAATAATTTATCTTCTCGTACTGGAGCTTTCCCATGTCCCTGGTTATAAATCACAATATGATGGCCGCCAATGCCGCTCGTACACTAAACACCCATTACGGCAATCTTGCAACTTCTACTCAACGTCTTTCTTCAGGCCTGCGTATTAATTCCGCCGCAGATGATGCGGCTGGTTTAGCTATCCGTGAACTCATGCGGGCGGATGTGGCTGCCTTGCACCAAGGCGTGCGCAACGCCAATGACGCGATCTCCATGATTCAGGTTGTGGATGGCGCCCTGGGTGTTATTGACGAAAAACTTATCCGCATGAAAGAGCTTGCGGAACAGGCTGCGACTGGTACCTATGATTCTACGCAAAGGCTGATGATTGATTCTGAATTTCAGGCAATGGCGAGCGAAATTCAGAGGATTGCTGTAGCTACAGATTTTAATGGGATTAAATTGATTGATGGAACACGTCAATTATCCCCACCCCCAATGTTAGGTGAGACTATTAAAAAAGATATATATTCTAGAAATATTTTAAATTATGAGAATGTGGCAAGTGGTTCGGGAGGAACTAATTGGGAAAGAGGTGACCAGCTTGTAGAAATTGTTGAAGGGGAAAAGATAGAGCAATATTATATAAAGGATAATATGATATATAAAGATACAATAAATGATTTAAAAATATCACTCGTATGGGAAACAAATGAATGGCGTACTTCAGTACAAGAATGGCATTTTGCTGGTAATCCAGCATGCAATCCTAGTGATGTAGAAATTGATTGCTGGGATGGAGGTGGTAACGGATTCAAAATGCTAGCAAATGAAGATCAAACTATTCCCAATTATTTCCTTAATAAAATTATTGATCAACGATATGGCTATGCTAATAATAGGCATTATTATTACTTTGACATTGATATTAATGATGATACAAAATGGAATATGACTTATATCGTATCGTTACCAATATTTGAAGATATCGATGATGTTAAAAATAATATTATTATCGATAAAATAAATGTAGATATTATCGAATTAGATAAATTTTTAGTATCAACTAGGGAAGATAAATCGATAATTACAGAAGAGATTGGTGACATAGATCAATTAAAATCGGAAAAGATCATGATACACTTTGGCCCAATGAATGATTCAGCCGAAGATTATTATAATATAGAAAAACGCGATTGTACATTAAAAGGTCTTGGTCTTGAAGATGTCCGTATTGAAACTCAAGATAATGCCCAAAAATCACTTGTCACAATAAATGACGCCATAGTCAAGAAAGACCAGGCACGAGCTTATTACGGCGCTATGCAAATCCGCCTTGAAAATACTGTTTCCAATCTGACAATTCAAGCCGAGAATTTGCAAGCCTCAGAATCCCGTATTTCTGATGTGGATGTTGCCACTGAAATGACTAATTTCGTCCGTAACCAGATACTGACCCAATCAGCCGTTGCCATGCTTTCACAAGCCAACTCCATGCCACAAATGGCGATGCAGTTAATAGGTGGGTAATCGGTTTGATATTTTTACAAACTTGTCCCATTTTCAAGTTTTTGTCTATATATTTTGGGATGGAAAGTATCGGATTAAATTCCTATTAGCGCTATAGCCAAACATAAGCCGTCTGTCCCCACCACCTATCTTTGCCAATACATGTTTAGGATATGCAAACATGCCTACCTCATTCTTCTGCTTTGGCTGCTGGCTAGTCTCCGATTTTGAACCGGATGCCTTGAATAATAATCAATTATTTTAGCCTCCCTGTTGAATTTCTCCACCTCCGGCTTGCCGATGTGGTCATCCCGAATGATTATATCTCCCTGCGCTCCAAAAGCGTAGTCCAGAATCCGTTGAAGATAGCCAAGTTTCGACACGAGAGGATCGGGCTTGAGTGGGGGCGGCGTGTGTCTTTGCATTTCTTCTTCCACCTGTTTGCGGAGATACCCTGCGCAACGCAAATGCAGGGCAAGCACGGCTTCCATCCTTGAAAGCCCAACTTTTAAATCGGAATAGCGGCGTCTGACCATTTCACGATACGGAATGAGCGGGTTTTGCATTTTACCGATTTTGTGGAAATAACCTTCGTTGAAATGTCCATATCTGCTGCTGGGCTGCAAGGTTCTGCGTAACCTCCACATATCCGTAAGCCAGGGATTTATCTGGCGCAGCCAGTCCTTGAATCGTCCACAGGAAATTTTTGGCATTTTGGCAAGCTTCCTGCGCTCGTCCATCAATTCCTGGCTTTGCTGGAAAGGCAGGAAAAATTTTGCTTTGCCGACACATTCCTCGCCATGTCTTGCAAGATTGGCGTATGCCCGCTCGCGCTTCTCTTTCTGCTTCTGCTTGAATGCCGCAATTTCCGCTTCATTC
>CAMWPE010000024.1 GCA_947176055.1 uncultured Desulfovibrio sp. | reverse complement strand
ACCCTGGAGGATCAAATTATACTTATGCTCCAGGATATCCGCCAGCGCGTCGTAGTCTTCGCTTTCCAAAAATGTGTCGGCGAGGAAAGCGGCTTTATCGTATATTTCCGTCCGGCTGTCGTTCTCTTTTTCGCCTTCTTCGCGTTCAGCAGCGGGCTTTTCCAGATCGTCCGCGTCGCTTGTCCCCGCGCTGTTCCAGCGCCCTTTTTTGGGCGCCGATGGAACGTCCTTCCATGATTTGGCGGATATCTCCGGAAAGGATGGGAGGCCGGAGGAGCCTCTCGCGAATGCTTGCCGGCATTTGTCGCAAAGCGCGAGGTACTTTTCGCCGGATGGAGCGGCTTTTAAATTTACATCGTCATTGGCGAATTCCGGAGACTTTGCCAGATGTTTCATAAAGAACCGGCGCCCGGGCTCGTCAAGATTCATGAAGAACCAGGGTCTTACCCAGAACAAGCCTATCGTCAGATTCCATTTCACTTTCTTCTGGGTTTGAGCCTGATCAAAAGCCGCGCTAAATTTTGCCCTGTTGGGCGGCGAGGCGTCTTTCGCCAACTCCAGGGAGGCGACAAACGTTTCCCATAAATTATCAATATCCTTTTCGCCTCGCTCGCCTTTGAGAGCGTAAAAGGCGGCGCCGAAAGTGTTCAAAATTGGCAAGCCCGTAAACCTGTCCGGAACTTCCGTATCGATTCCAAAAACATTCGCGAAAAATTTAAGCAATAATTGGCGGTTCGCCGATTTCAAGTTTTTGCTGAACACGCCAAAGACCGTAAAGGGATCCATATCTTCCGGATAACTGTCCTTCTCCAGGACAGGCATTTTCATCCCGACGGCGGCGAATGCCTCCGCGATCTTTTCTATCAATTCGCGTCTGTTATACCGGTAATCGGCCAGCTTGTCGGCCAGGGCCATATACGTTTTTGTCCAGGCGAAATCTTTGGCGCCGCTCATTTGATTTTCTCCAGTTTAGCGCTGGAATAGATTTGCCCGAAACATTAATTTTATTTTGTTTTACGCTCATTAACTGGTCAGAAAATTAAGCGCGCAACCTAGCAAAATTTATTTTTTAAATATATTATTTCTGTGCCAACTTATATAAATTTGATTTGGATTATATTTCAGGGGGAGAGTTAGCTTTGCTTTCTCATAGGGTTTGAAAAATTTTTTAAAATACTTGGATTCATACTTTTCAGTTATTTTTGAGGAATAGATTAATCTTAAGTCTTCGTCGAAACTGATCAGACCAGAATCGAAAGCCTTATCGTACAATGAGGATAGACAAAGGCCGTTTTGGGGATCAAGCCTGGCTCTCTCGTCCAAAGCCCACGGTTTTATATGACTAGCTACTAGTAGCTGATCAATATCAATTCCAGTAATTGCGCACTTATAATTATAATTTGCCAAAACTATCGCCCGAAACACGTCTTGATTTACTCTTCGACGAATTATTGCATCTTTTTCCATACCTAGTTTACCCTGTAGTTGATCTATATCAATTTCATATCTTTTTTCCAGATTAATGTTCTCAAGTCTTGCCAAAATAAGTTCGCTTTCGTATAATAAATGTTCTCTATCATGATAAAACTCTTCCCATATTGGCTGACATTGTTTTAATCCGCCGCTCATACCTTTTATTCCCCTATTTTTTAATACCGGATCGCAAGCGGCGAAGTTAACCAAGCGCAATGCCACAGCGTTTACGCTTCTATTAATAAGTTTAGCGAGTCTTATAACTTCCGGTCTGCCTTTATGCAATTGACCAAAGGGCAATTTCAAGTACAAATTGAAAGTTAAAATTAACTCATCTCGCGTCCACAATCTTTTCATTACAGTATTTTTGAATCAACCTGCGAAAAATTTCTTCTTAAGAAGTTGGAGAATTTCTTCTATTTTTTATATTTTCATCGCGCTCCGCGAAAAGATCAATAAAATAAACCCCTCGATCAAAGTCTCCTTCGCGCCCTGATTTCTTCCTGTCAGGCCGGAGCAGCAATCGCGCCCGCGGAACCGGCCAACTTCGACACAACCGTAATCCGGAAAAATTTATCGGCCTGGCTTCGGACGTATCGGACATTAAATTATCCCTTATATTTTTCGGGAAACAAGACTCGTTATCTTCTTATGAAGGAGCGGAAAAGTCGAGCGGAAAGCCCTCGCGCGATCAGCGGAGGCGAGCTTCATAAAAGTTGATCGCGCCTTTTCCCGGATTCCGCCTATCGAGCGACTAAATTAACCGCCTTTTGCCTTGAATTTTTGGCCATGACGGTTAAAACAGCGATTAAGGAGAACGGGACCGGCTATGTCAAAATTGCTGGAAATAGACGGCGCGTCAAAATTTTTCCGCGTCCGCGAAGGACTTTTTTCGGCCGCCAAAATATTGCGGGCGGTTTCCCGGGTCAGTCTGGAGATAGCGCAAGGAGAAAGCGTCGGCTTGGTCGGCGAATCGGGTTGCGGCAAGTCGACCCTGGGAAAAATGGCCTGCGGCCTGCTCGCGCCGGACGAGGGCCAAATTCTTTTCCAGGGCAAGGTTTTGCCCCCCGCCGGGGCCGGAAGCTGGGCCGCTGGCAGGATCCAGATGATTTTTCAGGATCCGGCGTCATCCCTCGATCCGCGCATGAAAGCCGCCGCTTCGGTGGCGGAGCCGCTTCGCGCCGCCGGCATGGCGAAAAAGGAGGCGCTAGAAAAGGCCGACGAGATCCTGATCCTCACCGGTCTGACAGGCATGGGCGGGCGGTATCCGCATCAATTCTCCGGCGGCCAGAAACAAAGGATAGCCATAGCCCGGGCCATCGTAGCCAGACCCGACCTGATAATTTGCGACGAGCCTGTTTCCGCCCTGGACGCCTCCGTGCAGGCGCAGATTCTCAATCTGCTCAAGGATATGCGGGAGCGCTATTCCCCCGCCTATCTTTTCGTGTCGCACGCCCTGCCGGTCATCGGCTTTATATGTCAACGAATTTATGTGATGTATCTAGGACAAATCGTCGAGACCGGCTCGAGGGAGCAATTATTTTCCCGGGCCGCGCATCCCTATACGCGGGCTCTCATGGCGGCCTCGCCAGGCGGGGACGAGGCGTGGCGGGTGGGCCAGGACCTCAAAAAACTGCCCCCGCCTCTATACGGCGAGTTGCCAAGCCCGCTGGATCCGCCGTCGGGTTGCCGCTTTCATCCACGCTGTCCCGAAGCCAGGGATATTTGCGAAAGGGAGGAGCCTCCCTTCAAGGATATGGGCGCAGGCTGGCGGGCGCGCTGCTTTTTCGCCGGCCAGTAGCTCTCCGGGCGACGCTTATTTTCGAAATTATCTTTCGAAATAAGTATAGCCGCGCAAGCCGTCCTCGAAAGTCCGCAAGGCGTCGAATCTTTCGCTAGGGGAAATCCGGCCGTCGCGCACCGCCCGCTCCGCCGCGACGCGCAGATCCTCCATTATGCGGCGCGGATCGTATTCCACATAGCTCAATACATCCGCGACGGAATCGCCGCGGATCTCCCGCACGTATTCGAAAGCTCCGTCCTCGTTTACGCGGATGGAGATGACATTGGTGTCTCCCATCAAATTATGCAGATCGCCCAGCGTTTCCTGATAGGCGCCCACAAGAAAAACGCCGAGATAATATTCTTCGCCGTCGCGCAGGGAATGGAGATCGAGCATTTGTTTCATACCCTGCGGATCGATAAAATGATCGATGCGGCCATCCGAATCGCAGGTAATGTCGGAAATTATCGCCTGTCTGTCCGGAAATTCATTCAGCCTGTGCACAGGCATGATGGGAAAAAGCTGATCAATCGCCCATGAATCGGGGAGGGACTGAAACACGCTGAAATTGCCGTAATAAATATCGGCCAGATTGACGTCGATATCTTCCAGATCCCTGGGCACGTTTTTCAATCTTTTCTTTTCCTGGGCTATTTTCATGATAATCGCCCAGAAATATCTCTCGGCCAGGGTGCGTTGCCGCAAGGTGGCCGAGCCGGCCGAAAACAGGCGCCGGGCTTCGTCGCGGTAGAAAATGGCGTCGTTATAGCTTTCCTGGAGATTGCGCAGGCTAATGCCCGTCAAAGTCTCTTGCAGGTTTTTGACGGCTTCCGGAGTGTCCTCCGGCAATTCGTCCGGCAGATTTTCCTGGGCTACGATATTGACGTCGAGAATATTGAAAAGCAGGACGGAATAATAAGCCACTGTCGCCCTGCCGGATTCCGTAATAATATGAGGATGCGGGACGCCGCTTTCATCGAGGATGCTCATTATGGTCTCGACGACGTCGGCGCAATATTCGTCGAGATGATAATTGCGGGAGGAAATATAATTGGTATGTGAGCCGTCGTAATCGACGGCCAGGCCGCCGCCAAGATCGAGATAGCCCATGGGCGCGCCTTCCTGGACCAGACCGGCGTATAAGCGCGAGGCTTCGATTACGCCTGTCCGGATATCGCGGATATTGGAAATTTGCGAGCCAAGGTGATAATGCAGGAGCTTGAAACAGTCCAGCATGTCGTTTTTTTTCAGGGAGTCGACCACGTCGACGATCTGCGCCGGGGAAAGTCCGAAAGTTGATCTCTCGCCGCCCGAATCCGTCCAGTGGCCGCTGGCCTTGACGGCGAGCTTGGCGCGAACGCCAATGTTTGGCCGGACTCCCAGAGCTTTTGCCCGCTCCAGGAGGATATCCAGCTCGCCGGGCATTTCCAGAACGAAAGTAACATTAAACCCGAGCTTTTGCGCTTGCAGACCTATATCGAAAAATTCCTCGTCCTTGTAGCCATTGCAGATAATGCTTGCTTCCAGGTCTTTCATAAGCGAGACGGCGGCGATCAATTCGGCCTTGGAGCCTACTTCCAGCCCGTGATGGTAACCGGCTCCAAACTGGGCGATTTTTTCCACCACCTGCTGTTGCTGATTCACCTTGATGGGAAAAACGCCGCGATATTCGCCTTTGTATCCCAGGCTCCGGAAAGCTTTGCGGAAAGCTTCGTGAATATCCGCGATTCTCGCGCTCAAGATATTTTCGACGCGCAACAGGGCCGGCATATCGTAACCTCTGGCCCTTAAGCCGGCGATCACCTCCATAATGGAGATCCGCGGGCCCTTCATTCCTCGCGGGCAAATGACGACTTCGCCCTTTTCCGAAACATCAAAGAAGCCCGCGCCCCAGGAACGGATCCCGTACAGCTCCGCGGAATCATCCGCGTCCCAGCGCCGCAACGGCTGATTTTTCGTCAATTCAAATCCCCTTTCGCTTAAAAGGAAAAGAAAATATTTCTTTCAGCACAGGTTTACGGCAAAGTCAATAATGTCTCGTCCCCGCGCTTTTCGTAGCCGTCGTCCGCGTCAAGATCCGGTCTGGCCGCCCATTCTCTGGCAATGGCGTCGCATCGCTCGTTTTCCGGATGCCCGTTATGGCCGCGCACCCAGTGAAAAGTCGTTTCATGTCGCGTCAGGAGGACGATCAGGCGTTTCCAGAGATCGACGTTAGGCAATGGCTTTTTGTCAGCTTTCCTCCAGCCCCTGTCCCGCCAGGTCGCCAGCCAGCCTTCTTCGATGGCGTCGCGCAGGTAGCGAGAATCGGTGTAAACGTCGACTTCGCAGGTCTCTTTAAGCGCTTCCAGACCTTTAACGGCGCCCAGGATTTCCATCCGGTTATTGGTTGTTTTCCTGAATCCGCCGCCTATTTCCTTTCTATGTTCCGTCCCCGTCAGGACAAGAATAGCCGCCCAGCCTCCGGGGCCGGGATTGCCCAGACAGGAGCCGTCGGTATAAATCGACACATGCTTCAATCTTCGTCTCCAAACAGATTCAATGAACGGACAACTTTTCCGGAGCGGCGGACGTCGCGGCTCGCGTCGCACCAAGCTTTTAATCGATCCAGCGCGGGTCCAAGGGAGGTCTTCTTTCCGGTGTCGCCGTCCGTATCGCGATAGCTCATATATACGGCGTTCGAAGCGCGGGTAACGCCCACATAAAGCAGATTACGCTCCTGTTTATTCTCCTCTTCCCCGCCTTTTTCGACTCCCGCGGATTCCAGCCCCGGAATAAAAACTTTTTCAAATTCGAGACCTTTCGCCGAATGGAGGGTAATAATCTTGATTTTTCCCGCCTTTTGGTCGATGCGCTCGGCCTCGCTCATCCAGGCGAGTTCTCCGAAAAAATTATCCCAGTCGCCGTTCTCTTCCCAGACGCGACATAATTCGCGGAAACTCGCGGACTCCTCCAGCAATTCGCGCCCGTCTATGGGAGCGTCTTTCAGAACGTCCCGGGGATGACCGACGGCTCCGGAACTCCGCGCGTATTCGATAAAATTCGCGCAATTTTCGTCATGGTAAAAATCATCCGCGGCCGCTGTCCATGGCGCGCCGATTTTATCCAGCGCCTCGCCGATAAGTTTGATTTGACTCTTTCTTCTGGTCAGTACGGCGATATCGGCGGGCGCGGCGGCTCCTCCGTCCTCGCGATCCTTCAAGGTATGGGAAGTCGAACCCAGAAGCGCTTTAATTTTGTCCGCGATCCACGCCGCTTCGGAAAACTCATTCGCCGCGGCGAAAAGTTTGAGTTCCGCTCGTCCCGGCCCAGTCGCTTTCATTGGCGCGCCCAGAGCCCGGGATCCCAGAATGGCGCGGCCCATGTCCAGTATATTTTGCGCCGATCTATAGCTCGCGCTCAAATGAAGAATCCTCAAACCGGGCCAGCCCTTCTTGAGTTCGGTCATAATATCCGGACAGGCGCCGCGGAAAGCGTAAACAGCCTGATCCGGATCGCCGATTCCAAAAAAACCCTCGCCGTTTTCCGGCAACAGAAGGCGCAGGACTTCCAGTTGCGAAAGCGACAAATCCTGAACTTCATCGACCAGCAGGCGGGAAAATTTGCCCCGGAAAAGGAACGCGTTTTCCCTGGCCCGCTCCAAAAGGCCGGCGTAATCGCAATAATCCTTCGCTTTCAACCACTCTTTATAAAGATCCAGCGCCTCGCGCTCCTCATTGGTCATTGGCGCCAACGTCTCGCGTTTCTTGCCGACGTTTTTCCAAAGGGCGCGGAGGGCTTTTGGCTTTTTCCCAGGATTAGCGGAAGCGAAAGCGCGGAATGAAGCCACTTCATTGAGAATCCGGGGAGCGGAGCCGATCTCGCGCTTATAAACAGCGAAGGCCAGACCATGCAGCGTGTCCGCGGCGGGGCAAGCGCCGGCTCCCAGGCGAGCCGCCAGTCTCTCTTTCAGTTCGCCCGCGGCGCGACGCGTAAACGTGACGATCCGGATTTCATCCGGAGAAGCGCCCCTGTCAATGAGACGGGCGACGCGCTCGACGAGGCAGGCAGTTTTGCCGGCGCCCGGGCCGGCCACGACCATCAAGGGCTCGTCGCCTGCGTTAATTACCGCCAGTTGTTCATCCGAAAAGACGCGTTTACCGGGCTCGCTCGCGCCTCCGGAGACAGCGCGAAGGGGTTGAAAGGAGCGCCGTTTATATTTGGGCGGAGCGACAGCGGCGCCGGGAAAGATAGAGCGGGAAAAGAATTCCGCGATTTCGGCCGGTTCGAAGAGCCTGATCGTTCCGAAGCGACCGTCGTAGCCGGAGCTCATTATGACGTCGTTAGCCCGGAGGCGGCGGACGGCTTCGCCAAGCGGCTCCCAGTAGCGATCGATGTCCGCGAGCGGAAGATTCGCGAGAATTTCAAGCTCCGGACCCAGGCGCCGGATCGCGTCCAGGTACTTTTCCCTTACCTTGCGGGAGCCGGAGCCTACGCGCAGGATCTCCGCGACGATTTCGGCCAGCGGGACAAGAAGTTTCGATTCGGGTTCCAGGGGAAGCTTCGGGGCCTCGAAGCGATCCGCAAGCTCCATGACGCGGTGCAGAACGCCGATTGTCAGCGGTTTGCCGCATTTTGGGCAAATATTGCCCAGCTCGCGGCTTTCGGCCGGAGACAGGCGGACGTCGCACTCCCTGTGCCCGTCCAGATGATATTTGCCTTCCTCGGGATGAAATTCCAGAGTCCCGAGGAAACGGCAGGCTTCGCCGTCCTGGCTCTCCCGTCTGGCGGATTTGCGCAAAGCGGCGAAAATCCCGGCGTAAGACGGCGCGCCCGCGAAGATATTCGCCTCCCTGCCCAGATTGGCTCCGGAGTGCGCGTCCGAGTTGGATATCAGCGCGTATTTGTCCAGAGCGCTCAAGCATCGATTCATTTCGGGATCGGAGGAGAGGCCGGTCTCGAGGGCGAAAAGATGGGGAGTCAGATCGCCGTAGCATTCCTCGATGCTGTCAAAGCCGGATCTGGAGCCAAAAAGCGAGAACCATGGCGTCCAGATATGGGCCGGAATCAGGACCGCGTCCGGCGAGCATTCCAGAACCATCTCCAGGAGATCCCGGGAATCAAGCCCCAGAATCGGCCTGCCGTCGGAATTAATGTTTCCGGCGGCTCCCAATTTTTTGGAAAATTCGTCCGCGGCCTCCAGTGTTGGCATAAAAACCAGATTATGGACCTTGCGAACGCGGCCGCCGCGCCGGTAAATACAGCTTATTTCCGTCTGCGGGCAAAAGAATACCGGAGAGTTCCCAGCGGCGTCGCCCGCTCCGGTCTTTGGCCTGTACAGACCGGCGTTCTCATCGAATACCAGATCGCGACGCAGTTCGGCTCGCCAGGCGGGATGCGTAAAATCCGCCGTTCCCAAAACGCGAATACCTTTGAGCGCGGCCCAGGAAGCGAGGGAGGCCACGCTCAACTCCTTGCTCGTAGCCAGGGAAAATCTGGAATGAATGTGGAGATCGGCGATAAAATTCAAAGTTGTCTCCGGTTTTGTCCCAGCCATGGGCAGAGGGTCAGGGCTTCCTGGGTTGGAGCCGGTTTCCCGTCTTTTTTCGTATATAAAGTCAAGGGATAATGAAAGCCGGGATCGGAGGCGGCCTGTTTCTGGCAACAGATCAGGGCGCGATCGGGATCTTTGCCCGGGAAGGAAGCCAGCGGGAGCGCCCGCCGGACGCCCATCTCCGAGCGACTTACGGCGACGCAAAATTCGCAAAAATCCACCAAGGGCAGAATGAGGCAGAAAAAACCGCGGGGCGCGAGCAGACGGGCGGCGCATCGATAAAAACGCGCGTTGTCGTCTTCCCTGGTCATGGCGTCGCGACGGGCCCGGCTGGCTGTTTCCCTGCCCGTTCCCCGCTTCCGCCAGGGAGGATTGGCCATGACGAGGCGCGTCGAGCCGGGCTCCGTTATTTTGTCGCTCCCTATCTCAAAATGTCTGAAGCTGGCCCTCGCGGCTAGTCCCAGATTCGCCGCGTTGACCCGCGCGGCGTCGATTAACATTTCCTCGCGCTCGAATCCCGCGCCTACGGCTTCGGGAACAAGGAGCAAATGCGCGAAAAGAGCCGCTCCGCAACCCGAACCGAGTTCCGCGACCGGTACTTTTTCAGGCCTTGTCTTCTTTCCGTCAAGCCATTGGTTCAGGATTCGCGCGCTCCAGGAGCCAAGCAGGAGCGCTTCCTCGCCAAAACGATAGCTATCCGGAGGCTGGCGCAAGCCGCGAGGAAAAGTTGAGCGCGAACCGACGCGCGATTGGGCTGCCATTCGCTAACATAATAAGCGCGGGCGGCGGGCGCAAGGGAAAAGAAAAAAGACGGTAGACCGGCGTTTCGCGATCTTGGGGCCTTCGCCAATGGCGGTCGAAATAAAAAGGCGGATTCGACTCCGCCAAGGGTCGCGCCGACGCGCGAAAATATATACAGGCCGGACCCGTCCCGCCGGAAGCTGATTAACTTTTTATGACCAGAAGCGCCGCCGGCGTCTTTTTCAAAAAAAAGGCCGGATCCTCGCCGCGCAACCACGCCTCCGTTTCGTCGCGGGAGAGGATCAGGGGCATCCTGCTATGGTACGGCGTTACGCTGTCATTGGCGTCGCGGGTCAGCAGAGTAAAGCGTTTGCCCGCGCCGGGGAATATTTTGCCAAAACCCGCCAGATACAGGAGGGCGCCGTCGGGAGCGCGAAATAAGTATTTGTCCTTGCCGCCGGCGGCGTTGGGAGTCCATTCATAAAAGCCGGTCGCCGGAGCCACAATGGGATTATTCAGCAGGGCGGAACGGAACATGGGCTTTTCCAGGGCCGTTTCGGCGCGCGCGTTGAAAATCACGCCTTTTCCGTCCCGTTTGGGAAAGCCCCACTCCATGCCTTCCGGAGCCGGGCCGCGTTCTCCGCCAGAGATCGTCAGGGCCCGGTTTGTAGGAAAGATTTCGCCAATTTTTATTTCTCCGGCGCCCGCTCCTAGTTTTTCGAGCAAGCGATCAATTTCCCTGTCTTTGGCGTCGACAAAAAAACGTCCGCACATGAAAAAGGGACTACCGGGTTTTGGCGATAATAATTTCAGCCTCGGGATGGACTTTGCCCAGCGCTTCGCGCATGCTCGCGGCGTCTTCGAAGCCCGCGAATGGTCCGACCTTTTTGGCGCCGTTTCCCGCTTCGTAGCGCACATAATAGGCCTGGGCGGAGTTGAGGAGCGCGCCTTTTTCGTCGCTGACCACTTCCACCTTTACCTTGCCTACGCCCCGATCCATGAGATCGAGGCGCTCGGCGGCCGCGTAGGAAAGATCGATAATCCTGCCGCTTACGTAAGGACCGCGATCGTTGACACAAACCATTACGCTTTTGCCATTGCTCGCGTCGGTCACTTTGACGACCGTGCCAAGAGGCAGGGTGCGATGCGCGGCGGTGAAAGTGTACATATCGTATTTTACGCCGCTGGCCGTAGGCTTCATATGGAAATCCTTACCGTACCAGGAAGCGATGCCAACGGAGCTCAAGCTGCCCTGGGCTCTTTTTTGCCACACTTCCTTGTCAGGAGCGGAGGAATTTTTGGCGGTGGATTTTTTGGAGGGGGAGGAATTATCCCGCGAAACTGTTTTTTCAACTTTGGCTTTGGAGGCCGCCGCGACGCTCTGCGGAGAGACAAGAACGAAAGATAACACGAGAGCCGCTCCGAGAGATAACCAGCGAAAATAATTCATTCTTTTTCCTATGTTAGAGTTTCGGAAACGCGCTGGGAAAAAGAAAGGCGCGCGAAAAATTCACAAAATTTTCTAGAAGATTGGCAACAATACCCCTTGACAAAACATTATGTCAATAATTTCGGGGAATTAATTTTTATCACTGCAGAGGGCATTAATATGCAACGGGCGTGCCAGAAATGGCGAAAGACTGGATAAATTTTAGAAAAATTTTATAAGAGCGGCTTTATTTTCTTCGTATGGCGTCCATGGCCTCCATGACTTCCTTCGCTTCCGGCTGGGCGGGATTGCCCTGCAGGGCGCGCTGGGCGAATTCTTCGGCTTTGTCCCTTTTTCGCCAGTCCCAGTACATTTTCGCCATCTTGCCAAAGGTGTTGGGATGGCCTCCAAACACGCGTAGAATGGCCAGAAAAACTTTTTCCGCCCGTTCGTATTCGCGCAACTCGAGCCACGCGGCGACGGCGCCGGTGTACGCGGCGGCTTCCTTGGGCTGACGCTCCATGGACTCCTCGTACATTTCGGCCGCCTCCATGAGCTGTCCCTGGGCCGCGAAAATCTTGCCCAGCTGGATTCTTATGCCGTCGTCGTCGCTGAACTCTTCCGCCACTCTTTTCAAAAAAGCCCTGCCCTTTGCCAATTGACCTTCCCGCAAAAGACGCGTGCCAGTTTCTATGAGGGTCTTTTTCCGCTCCATATGATCCTCGGTCCTCTTGCGGATTGTTTCTTCTTCCTTGTTGACCAGGATCCTTTCCAGTCCGTCCAGCACAGTCGCCAGGGCCGCTTCCTTGCCCAGCTGATAGGGGATCGGTCGCGGTTTGCCGCTGCGCGAGGGATCGAGCAAAGGTTGCATCGCCTGATGGTGAACGAGGGCTGTCAGAAATTCGCTGATCTGGATATCCAGCTCGGCCCGCGCGGCCCGCATAAGCTGAACTCCGGCGAACTGACGCAAGGCGACGGACATCGTCTTCAGGGCGCGCGGAATCTCGTTGCGCCGCAGATAGCCGTTGGCGCGGGCTATATTCTCTCTCAATTCCTTCGGAGGCACATTGAGCATGATTACTCCTGCCAGTAGCGTTTTACAAAATCTTTCATTTTATCGAGGCTCGCGACTACCCGCGCCGGCGTCAGGTAGTCGATATTTTCGTTTCGCAACCATTTTTCCCTGATCATGGAGGAGCTGATGTCAAGAAAATGGACGGGAAAATAAATAGGACCGCCTTCGCCGGCGGCAAGCGCGGCTTCGCGGGCGCGAACATCCGGTCGCATGGCCCTGGTCGCCGCGTCAAGATCCGCGAAGGAAAAATCTCCCCTGGGCGCCACAACGAGATTTACAAGGACGAGCAACTCCAGGCCGTCGCGCCATTCGGGCAAAAGCAGAAAATCCTGGCTGCCAATCAAAAAATACACAGCCCTGTCAGGATTCTTTTCCCGGAAGAGCCTTACAGTGTCTATGGTATAGGATGGACCCCCGCGCTCCCCTTCCAGCTCGCTGCAACGCATGAAGGGATATCGGGCCACGCTCTTCCTGATCATCCCCGCCCGTAACGAAAAAGGCAACAGGCCGCGAGGATCCTTATGGGGCGGCCAGTACGCCGGCATAAAGACAATTTCATCCAGCAGATGGCGCAATTTTTCCCGCGCTTCCAGGGCGAGCCGGATATGACCTATATGAATGGGGTTGAAACTTCCCCCGTATAGAAGGACGCCGTCGCCCTTTTCGCTTCCCGCGCCTTCGCGGGCCGGATTAAGCCCTGATTTGTCCATTGCCCAGGACTACGAATTTTGTCGTTGTCAATTCCCTGACACCCATTGGCCCGTACGCGTGCAATTTGCTGGTAGAGATGCCTATTTCCGCCCCCAGCCCCAGCTGGCCGCCGTCGTTAAAGCGCGTGGACACATTGACGCCGACCATCGACGCGTCCGCCTCGCGGACAAAGCGCATGGCGCGAGAATAATTTTCCGTGCAGATCACGTCCGTATGCCGGGAGCCGTAGCGATCGATATGGGACAGAGCCTCGTCCAGATCGGCGACAATCTTTACCGCGAGAATCAAATCGTGAAATTCATGCCCCAGATCCTCCGGAGCGAGCGGCTCCGCCATGTAGCCTAACAGAGGCAGCGCTTCCGGATCAGCGCGAAAACGGGCTCCGCTTTTTTTCAGGCGCGAGGCGAGCCTTGGCAAAAAAATGGCCGCGATTTCGCGATTGACCAGCAGGCATTCGAGGGCGTTGCACACTCCCGGGCGCTGGGTTTTGGAGTTTTCCACTATATCCAGGGCTTTTTCCAGATTCGCGTCCTTGTCTATATAGGCGTGGCAAACGCCGAGATAGTGCTTTAAAACCGGAACCGAGGCGACTTCGCACACGGCGCGAACCAGGCTTTCGCCGCCGCGGGGAATGACAAGATCGATTAAATTATCCATGCGGCAAAGACAGTTTACGGCTTCGCGGGTTTGAACCGGCACAAGGCGCGCGGCGTCCGGCGGCAATCCGGCCGCTTCGAGATTTTGACGAATAATGGCCGCCAACGCCAGATTGGAGTTCAACGCCTCCTTGCCGCCGCGCAAAATTACGGCGTCGCCGGCTTTTATACATAAAATAGCGGCGTCGACGGTGACATTGGGCCTGGCTTCGTAAATCATGGCTACGACGCCCAGGGGAACCCGCATCCTTCCCACCAGCATGCCGTTGGGTCTTTGCCACTGCGTTTCGGTCGCGCCGACGGGATCGGGCATAGCCGCCACTTCGCGACAGGCTCGCGCCATGCCGTCAATTATAGCCGGAGTTACTGTCAATCTGTCCAGGCGCGGCGCGTCCATACCGGCTTCGGTCGCTCGCGCCAGGTCAATCCGGTTGGCTTCCAGAATAGTCGACGAGTTGTCTTCCAGGGAACTCGCGAGGGCCAGCAAAAAATCGTTTTTAGCTTCGGGCGAAGCGCTCGCCATAAGCCGGGACGCGCGACGGGCGCTTTCGGCGATTTCTTTTGTCAGGGTTTCTATATCCATATTTCATCCGTGTATTCGCGCAAGTTATAAAAAACGGCGACGGGCGCCGGAAAAGTTGTCGCGAATCGCCCGCGAAGTCGCGGAAAACGCCGCGAAAATTTTGACAGAAGGGCCTTTTATGGACTATAAAATTGCCAGTTATCAATTAAAATTTCAATATTTTCTTTAAGGAGTTTTTATAAATGAGCCAGCCCGAAAACCGTCCCACCCTCATCGAAGGCCTGCAAAACGAGGTAAGCCCGGAAAGCGCTCCGCTTTTGCGCTTCATTACGAAACACGCCTCCGCCATCGCCGGAGTCGTCCTCTCGTTGTTGCTCATTCTCGGCGGCATGGCTGTCTGGAACTGGTATCACGGCGGCAAGCAAAAGGAAGCCCGGGAGGAGCTGGCGCGCATTAACGCGCAACTGAAAGGCAAAGACAAGGACGCCGCCCTCCTGAAACTGGCGGAAAACGCGCCGGACAGCGCGAAATTATTTATCTATTTGAGTTTGGGCCAGAGCGCTCAGGAAAACGGCGATCCCATTCTCGCGGCCGACGCCTACGCGAAGGCCGCTAAAATCGACGGAGACGGTCCCCTGGGGCTTACCGCCGCGCTTGGCAGCGTAATGAGTTTGCTCATGCAGGGAGAGGCCGAGCAGGCTTACGCCCTGCTCCAGGAACTCAAGACAAAACTGCCCGCCGCCAGCCAGACAACCGACTTCAAGCAATTGTTGGCGGAAGCCGCCTCAAGCTCCTTCAGAAAAGAAGAAGCGGCGAAGATTTACTACGAGCTGGCAAAGGAGACAAAAGATTCGCATCTGGCCAATATGTACGAGTACCGGGCGGAACAGCTGGAAAGAAGCGCGAAAAAGAAAGCGGCGGAATAGGGATGCCCGTGTTATCCGGTCAGGCCGGCCAAAAACGCCTTCTGCTGGGAAACGAAGCCATAGCTCGCGGCGCGCTGGAGGCCGGCGCCACATTTTTCTCCTGCTATCCCGGCACGCCGTCTTCGGAGATTATGGATTCCCTCGCGCGCGCCCGCGAGCGATATATAAAAGAAACCGGCTCGCGACCGCCGTACTGGGCCGAGTACTCCGTGAACGAAAAGGTGGCTTTCGAAGCGGCGGCGGGAGCCGCGCTGGCCGGATCGCGAGCCATGGTCAGCATGAAGCACGTGGGGCTGAATGTGGCGGCCGATCCGCTCTTCACGGCCGCCTATATAGGTCTTCCCGGCGGTCTGGTCATTTTAAGCGCGGACGATCCCGGTTGCCATTCCAGCCAAAATGAGCAGGATAATCGCAATTACGCGAGAGCGGCCAGCCTGCCTTGCCTCGAGCCGGCGTCTCCGGCGGAGGCGCTGGAGATGACGCGGGAGGCCTTCCGCCTGGCCAGGGAGTTGCAACAGCCGGTATTGTTGCGCTCCACGACGCGAATCAACCATACGCGGGGCCCTGTCGTCCTCTCCCATGT
>CAMWPE010000023.1 GCA_947176055.1 uncultured Desulfovibrio sp. | reverse complement strand
AATTTGTCCAGAAAAAATCTAAAAATTAGCCCATTTTAATTATGAGATAGCCTCTCGCCTCCGCGTCAAAAGTCGTTTCCGTTTTCAGCAGGCGTACTGAATGCCAAGAGCGTCCGCGACGGCCTTGTCTGTCGAGACCAGCGCGTCGGCCCTGCCTACGGGTAAGGAGCCGTTGCCTATGGGCGCCATCAATTTGCGGATCTCCGCGTCGAAGGAAAGAACGTAATTAACAATGGCTTCCGCCGCTCGATCGACGTCCAGACGCCTGGCCAGCCGCGGATCCTGAACGCAGATCCCGGTCGGGCATTTGTCGGTATGACAGGCGTCGCACCGGCCATGGCCGTCGCTTACGCATCCCATAATCTGAAGAAGAAGACGACCAATAAAGACGCCGTTCGCGCCCAGGCGGATCAGTTTGAACGCGTCCGCCGCCGCGTCGCCTGAAACGCCGATTCCGCCGCCGGCCCAGAGGGGGATCCGGCCCTGAAGGCCCGCCTTCGCCGCCGCGCTATAGCAATCGCGGATTTTGGAGACGACCGGATGGCCCGTGCGATCGAGGGAAACTTCGTTCGCCGCTCCGGTTCCCCCCATAATTCCGTCCAGAAAAAATCCGCCGCAGATGTTGTAAGGATCGCGCAGAAGATTGTTGTAGACGGCTGTCGAGGTCGCGGAGGCGGCGCATTTAACCGCTACGGGAACCCGGAAACCAAAAGCCGCGTTCAATGAAAGATGCATCTTTTGCGCGGCTTCTTCGATGGAATAAAGTCCCTGATGATTGGGGGGAGAATGCAGGGTTACGCCCGGGACTCCGCGAATGGCCTGAATATGCGGCGCGACTTTCGCGGCGGGCAACAAACCTCCGTCGCCAGGTTTCGCGCCCTGGCCGATCTTGATCAGGACGCCCGCCGGATCAGTCTTCATTCTGGGCAAAGCCTGAATTATCCTGTTCCAGCCAAAATGGCCGGACGCGATTTGCAGGATCATGTATTTCAGCCGATCCGACTCCAGCAGGGAGCGGGGCAGATCGCCTTCGCCGGAACACATGCGGACGGGGAGGCCGGAAACTTCGTTCAAATAGGCGCGGGCCAGGGCTATCGCTTCCCAGGCGCGCGTCGAAAGCGCGCCAATGCTCATGTCGCTAAAAATAAGGGGATAAATCCAGCGAACCGGCGGCGTCTCGCCATCCAGGACAAGCGAGTCTCCCTTTTTCTTTAGCGGAAGTTCCCCCGGTTTCAGGACGCGCCCAAAGGGCGCGGAGATGTCGAAAGTATGTCTTTCCGAATCCAGCGCAGGATCGGTCATCTGACTGATCCTGCCTACCTTTATAGAGTCGAGCGCGGACCGCTCTTGCGAGTCCGCGCGACCGCCCCTCTTTAAAGGTCCATGATTTTTGCCTATAAAGCGGCGACGCTCGTTGGGATTGGGGCGGATCGCGATAGCCCGGGCCGGACAAACCTTGACGCGCATGCCGCAACCGACGCAAGCCTCTTCCAGGGATATTTTCTGGACTATAACGGGTCGCCGGTTCGCGTCCTCCTTTTGTCGAGCGACCGGACTCGCGCCTTTGGGACGAAGTCGAGGCTCGATAGCCCCGAACGAGCAAACCGCGACGCAATCGCCGCAACCGACGCATCTGGCTTCGTTATGCTCGACCAGCCAGGGGAGATCAGCGAGGCAGAGATCGGCGGCTTTTACTGAAGCCATCTTTGAGCCGCTAATTCGTTATCGATAACCAGCGTTTCCCTTTCATTCAAATAAATATCCCTCGACGCGTCCCGGTCGGGCATGACGGCGTTGAGTCCGCAAACTTCGGAGGAGACAGCCATCATGTTTTCGTCGCCGCCAGCGACCAGGGGACGCAACTTTTTCGAGTCGCAGAGCGCGAGCATCCGCCCGTCGGGCAAAAGGGCGATCACAGCGTTAGGACCGTTGATTTCCAGCTGGGCCAGGGATTCGCGAATAGCCTTCAGGGCGCCCGCGTCCGGCCTTTTGCGGGCTTCGTCGACGGGAAGCGGCGTTAGCGTATGTTTGTAGTAACGCGGAGGCCAGCCTGGCTCGCGCTAGATGTAATGCAACGTATATAGCAGATTCTGCGAATCCGATTCGAAGCCCGCGTAGCCTCTGTGCAGCGCTTTCTGAAATTCCGTATTGGCCGTATGCATGGTGTTTTCGCCGTTGGCGCAGAGGGTATAGCCCTGGATAAAGAATGGATGGGCCGCGTAGCGGGCTATTCCGTAATTTGTGTTTCGGCGGCATTGGGCTACGATATTGCGGGCCTTAAGACGATTATCGTCATCCCAGAGACGGAAATAAGTCGCGATGTCGGAGGGATCGCCAATTTCTTTAAGGGTGAGAACGTCGGGCCAGAAAGAATAGAGGCAACCGGCGTCGTTTTCTTCCAGAATGCGACGGAGCGCGAGCCGCGTGTCCAGGAGCAACTCTTCGCGCTCCCTGGCGTCGCGGTACTTGTATATTTCGGGATAATCGTAATTGCGAAAAACGTACCTGGGCATGGCTTCGATGCGCAAGCCAGGCCGGGGATCAATATCCGGAACCCATTGCGCGACCTGCGCGAAGCCTTGCGATTCCATATACTCGTTCGCAAGGCGAACTCCCTCGCGCGCACAGGCCATGGAGAGCAAGGGCTTATCCTTGTAATGACCGAATACCTCTTCCAGATCCTGCATGACAATGGCGAACCCGGAATTGTCGTGCCCCTCCTGTTGCGCAACATCAGTTTAAGGGCCATTGAGGGATGAACGGCCTCGCGACATTTTATTGAGCCAATTCTGCGCATTCTCTTTGTCCATTCGGCGCTCCCGCGAAAATCGGAGTCGCTATCCTCCGAAGCCGGTTTTCGCGGAATTAAGCGCGGTTTTGGCCGCCGGCCGGACTACGGCGGGCGAGGCCGGAATGATTAATTGCGCGCGTCAAAATCCGCGGGAGAGAGCGAGGCGACTCATCCCGCGCGACGGAGGACGGCGTTTTAACCAGGCGGTACTCCCGTCCTCCTAATGAACCCAGAGCAATTCCGAATAACGCGGAAGGCTCCAGAGGTCGTCATCGACCAGCCTCTCCAGGGCGTCGGCGTGTTCGCGGCACTGTACCATCGCGGGAATAATGGAGTCGCGGGCCGCGCGGGCCTGGGAAAGAGGATCGGCGATTTTCTGGGTCTTCGCTATATTCTCCTCCAGCTCTTTTACCCGGGTCTGCAAGTAATTGATATGCGTGTGCAATTCGTTGAAGTGCGCGTCCTCGGCTATCGCGGCCTTCTCCCCGGCCAGGGAGCGAACCTTCAGGGCTACGTCGGCGGCGTCGCGCTCCGCGGTCCGGCAGGCAGGCAGGACTATCGAGCGAATCATGTCGGCCATTACATTGCCTTCGATGATTACGGCGCGAGAATAGTTTTCCAGGAGTATTTCCTGACGCGCCGCCATTTCCCTTTCGCTCAATATTCCATGCCGCAAAAACACATTCATAACCTCGGGATCCATGTAATGTTCCAGAGCGTCGACAGTGTTGGCGTAATTGGGCAGACCGCGGGCCTCGGCCTCTTTTGGCCAATCCTCCGAATAGCCGTTGCCGTTGAAAACGACGGGCATATGCTCGCGGAACAGACGGGGGAGCAATTCCTTAAGAGCCTCGTTAAGCGTCGCTCCGCCGGAGATCGCCGCTTCCAGTTCTGTCGCTATGTCATCGAGGGCGCAGGCCATGGCAGCGTTTAAGGCGATGTTGACAGGCGCGACGGACTGCGAGGCGCCTACCGCGCGAAATTCGAATTTGTTTCCCGTAAAGGCGAAAGGACTGGTTCTGTTGCGGTCGGACAAATCCACAGGCAAAGGCGGCAGGGAAGACACCCCCACTTCCATCACCGGATTTTGACGATCTTTCGTATGACCGCCCCCCACTATGCTTTCCAGAACTTCGGTTAGTTGCTCGCCGAGGTAAACCGAAAGGATGGCCGGCGGAGCCTCGTTGGCGCCCAGGCGATGATCGTTGCCCGCCCCCACTGTGCCCAGACGCAAGGCCGCCGAGTGCTTGTGAACCGCGCGCAAGGCCGCGGCGAGAAAAACGAGAAATTGCGCGTTGTCCCGCGGCGTGGAGCCGGGATTAAATAGATTCTGACCGGTCGAGTCGCTTATGGACCAGTTGTTATGCTTGCCGCTGCCGTTTACGCCGGCGAAAGGCTTCTCCGCGAGGAGACAGACAAAACCGTGCCTGGCCGCCAAATGACGCATCATGTTCATGGTCAGCATATTGTGATCGCAAGCCAGATTGGCGTCCTCGTAAACCGGCGCGATTTCAAACTGCCCTGGCGCCACCTCGTTATGGCGCGTCTTCGCGGGAATGCCCAGAGCGAGCAACTCTTTTTCCAGATCCTGCATAAAACTCATCACCCGGGCGGGCACGGCGCCGAAGTAATGATCTTCCATCTCCTGGCCTTTTGGGGAAGGCGCGCCGAGAAGCGTCCGGCCAGCCAGCATGATATCGGGACGCAGGGCCGCGAGATTTTTATCGATCAGGAAATACTCCTGCTCCGGACCGACCATCGGCCTTGCCCACGCGGCTTCCTCGTTTCCGAAGAGCTTGAGAATCCGCATTGTCTGCCGGGACAGCGCGGTTATGGAGCGGGCGAGTGGAATTTTTCTGTCCAGAGCCTCGCCGGAATAGGAGTAAAAGAAGGTCGGGATATGCAAGGTCGAGCTATACGGACCCTTGACGATGAAAGCCGGGGATGTGGGATCCCAGGCCGTGTAACCTCTGGCTTCAAAAGTGGAGCGAATACCGCCGGAGGGGAAGGAAGACGCGTCAGGCTCGCCGCTTATCAGCATTTTGCCGGAAAACTCGCTTATCCCCTGACCGTCCGGACCGGGAGAGAGAAAGGCGTCGTGCTTCTCCGCGGTCAGTCCTGTCATGGGCTGGAACCAGTGCGTGTAGTGCGTGGCGCCCCGCTCGATTGCCCAGTCTTTCATGGCGTTGGCCACCACGTCGGCTATCTCCGGATCAAGCCTTTTTCCCTCGCGGATAGTCTTGGCGAGTTTCTTGTAGACGTCTTTTGGCAAACGTTTGCGCATGGTGTCCAGACCGAAAACGTTCTTGCCAAAAAGTCCGGCCACCGGCTCTTTTGGCGCCTGATCCTCCGGATCGGTCTTGCTATTTAAAGGTTCGGCGGCGAAAGCTCTCCGCAAAGCCTCGTTTCTGGTCTTGTTCATAAAATTTCCCTCGCTAAATAACGCGCGGCGAAAATCCGTCGTCCGTAACCCGCGCTTATTTTTGTTTAGGCGACCCATATTCGCGCCGCGATCGGCGGCGTAGCCTGTCTTTCCCGCATGCCGTACGACTTCGGGGCTGGGACCCCGTTTGCGAAAAGACCCCAAAGCATTTTCCGGGCCAACGGCGAATAGACGGAGCTTGTTTCGCAACAAGGCGATATATAAAGCAAAAATTTTAGATTAAATCCGTTCGTCCGGAAGCCTGTCCAAAAAACTACATATTTGTATTTTTGCTCTCGCTTGACGTGTATCGGGTTAACCGGATAATCGCTCCGCGCCGGATTTTCTATATAAGAACACGGGGAAAGCGAGGCAAGGCGTTAAGAGAGCGAGGGGGGGAATAGCAGCCGGGAGAAGCGATTTTGACGACGCCAAAGACTTAAGTGAGACCGGTATTTTGTCGCCGGATCCAATGGGAGTATAAAAATACAAAAATGTAATTAATTGGGCCGGTAGTCCGGAGGAGGCGTCGGACGCGGAAATTAATTACATTTTTGTAATATGCGGGCGGAGCTAGAGCGGCCGCTCACTCGGCGAGCGCATTCCGCAAAGCGCCGCGTTCAGCTCTTTGCGCGCTCTAACCCCGTACCAGGCGTTTACGCCCATGCAGAGCAGGATGGCCTGGACGAAGAAAAAGAAGATCCACTGCCAATGTTTCGCCGCGTCGGGCCGGCGTTCCCCTTCGAGCCATTTTTTGGCCAGGGCGGCCTTGTCGCGCGGGGAAATTTCAGCCAGCGCGGCGGAGATAATATTGAATAGGGGCTGTAGATCCTTGCGGACGGCCATGGAGTGCCCGTAGGAGGCGTCGACGCGGTCGACGTTGCGCATTTGCAGGATCTCTCCGGTCTGGATTTTTTCGAGCAGGTTGAATTCGTAATCGAGAACGGCGTCGGCCTGACCGGAGGCGACCAGCTCGAGAGCGTCGAGGGTTGTCGGGGCTTCGATAATGACCGCTTCCGGGTGGAAGTCGCGCAGGTAATCCTGCCAGGAGTAGTCGCGGACTACGGCGATTTTTTTGCCGGCTAGCTCTTTGGCTTCGTTTGCCGCCATGTCGCTGTCGCGCCGGGCCATTACAACGCCGGGAAGGTTGACGTAGGGAGCGGTAAAGAGCATATATTCTCCGCGTCTGCCAGTGCCGGCGGCCGCGGAGAACATATCTATCCTGCCTTCGCGCGCCAGTTTTTCCGTCTCCGCCCAGTCCTTTGTTCTTACGGGCGAGAACTTGAGTCCGGTCATTTTTTCCAGCAGACGCAGATAATCGGCGGCCAGACCCTCGTGCCTGCCTCTCTCGTTAAAGGCTTCCAGGGGGTAGAAACCGGGATCCACGCCGACTCTGACAACGGGATTTTCGATAATATAGGCGACCTCTTCCGGCGAAAGTTTATCGAGTATCGATTTTCGCGAGGCCAGAATGGGCTCGAATTCGTCGTCGCCGGTCAGGAAGACGTCCGGAAAAAAAGCTCTGGAACCGATAAAAACTTCCGCTATGATGATGAGTAGTCCAACGCAGATTTTAAGGACAGATATCATTGTTTACTCCTGGCGACGGGATCGTCTCCGGCCGGACAAATCGGCTCCTGGTCAAAGAGCAGGGGGCAATCGTTCTTGCCAAACAGGAGATATTGAAGCCGGCTTTGGGGGATATTCGCCAGCTCGCGTCTCCTGGCCAGATAGAAAAGCGCCCCTAAGCCGATCCACGCGAACAGCGCGAGCCAGGAGGGGACGCTGATGCCGGCGGGGGAGTCGGGGTAAATAAGGAGGAAAAAGCAGACTACGGAGGTCATGGCTCCGAGAGCGCAGATTGGTTTGCCCCAGGCGGATTTGCATGGCGCGCCAGGCGAATCGAGGTATTTCCAGGCTGTGAGGCATGTAAAGAGATAAGCCAGGGAAGTGCCAATAGCCGACATGTCGACAATCCAGCCCAGGGCGGCGCGGCCAAACCAGGGAACTATCAGGCAGAAAGCGAGCGTAAAGAGAACGCTTTTCCAGGGCGTGTTGTAACGGGGATGGACGGATGAAAAGAAAGAGGGCAGGAATTTGCTCCTGCCCATGCTGAATAAAAGACGCGTCGTAGCCATGAAAAAGCCGTTCATGCCGGTGAGTATACCGGCGAGCACCGGCACGGTCAGGACGACGCCGCCGAAACGGCCGAATACCTGATCCGCGACCCAGCCCGTAGCCCATGGATGATTTTTCGCCAGCAATTCCTTATAAGGAATGAAGCCGGCCACGCTCAAGGTTACCAGGGTATATAGGCAAGCTCCGCAGATAATTGACAGGAGCATCAGGCCCCGGGCCTTGTCCGGCGAGAATTTGAATTCTTCGGCGGTCTGGGGAATGGTATCGAAGCCTACGTATAGCCAGGGAGTCAGAGCCAGGATAACGAGAACGCAGGCTACGGGGGAGCGATCTTCGGAGAACAGGGGACGCAGGTTTTCCAGGGAAGCGGAATCGGTCAAAAATGTTCCGGAAGCGAGCACGACCACGCCCGCCGTAAGCGCCAGGGCAAGGATGACCTGAATGACGCTGGCCGCATTCATGCCCCGGTAATTCATCCAGCCAAAAAGCAATAAAACGCCGGACACAAACACAAGCTCACCGCCGTTAATTTTCCAGCCGGCGATGGAATAGAGATAGCCAATGTCAAACAGGCCGGGCGCGAGGTAACGGGTAAGGAGGATAAGGGCCATGGCGTTGGCGGCGATGACGCAGATATAGCTCAAAACGAGCGCCCAGCCGCAGACGAAGGCCGTCCTGGGACCGAAACCGGCGAAAGCGTAGGCGAACGCGCCTCCGGCGACTGGGTAAGGCCGGATGAGAAAACTATAGCTCAAGGCTACTACGCATTGAAAAAAAGCGCCGACGAAAAAGGCGATGACAGTTCCGACGGGACCGGCGTCTGGCAGGAAACGCAGGGCGGGGAGGATAAAGCAACCCCAGCCTACGATGGCGCCCAGGGCAAGCGCCAGCACCTCGAGCGGGTTAAGAGTTTTTTCCAGCTCCTCTCTCCTGTCTTCCGCCTGATCCGTCATCCTTTCCTCCATTGAGTCAGCGTCGCGGGCGCGCGCCCCCGGCCGGCGTCGCGCCTCCGGCTGAAGCGTTTTTTTTTTGATGGGCGGCAACAAGCCAATTTCCAAAAAAAACAACACCCCAGCGGCCGCTGTCGCTTGGGCCTCCGCCGTCGGAATCCGGCGGTTAACCGCCTTCGTCTCCGCTCCGGAGCCGGCGATAGCCGGGCTGGCGGATCAGTTTTGGCCCCGCGCCCGGGCGCCGGGCAAGTTGTCCGCGCATTGCCGATTGGCGCGCTAACCTGGCAATTAAGCCGGAGGCGCGCCGGACAAGGGTTTTTCGTTTCCCGGCGCCGGACCGGGCGACAAGTTAGGCTGGCATTGCAATGCGAAAGCGACTTATCATGGTTTTTGGCGGAGTTCCAGGGAGACGGGATAGCGGCGCGATTCCCTGGGCACCCGCCATTTATCGAAATTATACATGATGCCCGCGAGCGCCGGCTGAATGCCTTGAAAGCGTCTCTGCACAATGGGGAGCGCGTAGGGGACGAAGAGAAAGCAATAGGGTTGGTCGCGATCGAGAATTTCCTGCAGTTTCCAGTAAAGTCTGGCGCGGGTTTCCTTGTCGGGAGTGGCCCTTGCTTCCTCGAGGATGGCGTCGACTTCCGGATTGCGGTAGCGGGTGAAATTAAGACCGCCGTCGTGGGCTTGGGAGGAATGCCATATCTGGAAGATGTCGGGATCCTGGGTAATGGTCCAGCCCAGGATGACGGCGTCGAAACGGCCCTTGTTGACAAATTCGCGGATGAACGCGGCCCACTCCACAGTCCGGATTTTCGCTTCTATGCCCAGCCTGGCGAGCTGGCCCTGAATCAGCGTCGCGGTAAGGATGCGTTGCTCGTTGCCCTGGTTTGTGAGGATTGAAAAACTCAAGGCTTTGCCGTCCTTGCGCAGGACGCCAGCGGCGTCTTTCGCGTACCCCGCTTCGGCGAGGAGCCGGCGAGCCTCGTCCAGATTTTCGGCCATTGGCTTCAGGGTTGGATGATGCGCCCAGGTTCCGGGCTTGTAAGGACCTACGGCGGCTTCGCCCAGACCCAGTAGAACTCCGGAGACCAGATCGTCGCGATTGACAGCCATGGATATGGCCCGGCGCACGCGAACGTCGGAAAAGGCCGGGTGTTCCATGTTGAAACCCATAAAAATGTACACGGAAGCGAGATAGCGGTATTTGGCGAATTCCTTTTCCCACCATTCGCCCGAAGTTTGCCGGAGATATTGCAGGGGATTGAGATTCATTACGTCCAGACGACCGGCGCGCGTCTCCATGAACATTGTCGATTCGTCGGGAATGATCCGGTAAACGACTTCGGCTATGTCCGGCTGGCCTTCGAAATAGGTGGGAGAAGCTTCGAGAACAATGCTCGAGCCGGCGTCCCAGCTTTTGAGCCGGTAGGGACCGGCTCCGACGGGCTTGCGGCTGAATGGCGTGTCACGGATATTTTGCCCCTCCAGAATATGCTTTGGGAGAATTGGGCTCATCCAGCTGGCCACCGAGCGGGCGAAAAATTTTTCGTAAACAGCTTCGAAGGTATAGCGATCAATGACGCGAAATTCCTTGACCGCCGAGAAATCTTCGGCGTACGGGCTGGCCGTCGCCGGATCCGTGACAACTTTCCAGGTGTATTCCATATCCCAGGCGGTGAGTTCGGTTCCGTCTTCCCAAAGAATACCCTTGCGGAGGGTGAAGATCATTCTCTTTCCCCCGTCTTCCATGCGCCAGGTTTCGGCGGCCCATGGTTCCGGCTCTAGATCCTTATTGTAGCGGAGGGGAGCGACGAACAGCAGGTCGGCCACTTCATGGGAAGGGGTGTCGGAACTTAAATAGGAGATAAGATTGGAGGCTTCCCCTATTGTGCCAAAAATAATCCTGTCCCCGGGCGATTCGGCCCCGATGTCTCCGGCCGCAAGCGGAGGGGCTACGGAAGCGGGAAAGGCGAAAAGAAAGAACGCCAGGATAACAAACAGCATTGTTTTAGAGGATCGCAAGGTCATAGTTGATTTTTTTTACCGTATTATGATAAATATTTATCCCCGCGCGCGTGAAGCCTCACGGAAGAGGCGGCCGCGGCGACCGACTGCGAGGGGTTAGAATGAGCCGTTCAGAACATAATGTCGTCAGGGAAATGTGTCATAATTTCCTGCGCGACAACATACCCGAATATATACGCGATTCGGCCTACAATATCATCAACGAAGGCGGAGCGCAAAAAATCGATATCCAGGAAGGCGAAACCTGGGAAGTGGGCGGAGTTATTCAGGGCGAGGACATGCAGGTTTACAAGCCCTCCCTGAGCTTCACCCTGACTGATCGCAGCGCGAGGCACCAATGCAACTGCTCGGACGCTTTCACCGGCGTCTGCCGGCACGTGGCCGCCGTGGCCCTGCGTTTGCTGGAGGAACTGCGCAAGGAACAGGGCGAAACGGAGGAAGCGCAACCTCCGGTCGTTGACTGGAAGCAAAGTTTTCGCAGCTTTTTCTCCGCTTCGATGGAGCCGGAGCCGGGCAGACATTATCTGATCTTTCGCTTCGAGCCGGAGCCGGGGAGGTTGCTTGTCTCCTTTTTTCGCGGTAGACAGAACAAATCCGGTCTCTCCAGCGTCCATACCGAAATCACCCTGCGGCAGATTATCGATAATCCCGAATGGAGCGAATTTTCGCCGCAACTGCCGCCGGTGGCGAAACAGATAGGGCAGCATCTGGACTATTACGGACACCGGGTGGAAATACCCGCCGGCCTTACTTCCTGGTTTTTCTGGGCGACGCGCAACGAATATTATCTGCTCTGGAAGGACACGGACAAACCCTGCCGCATCGAAAGCTCGCCTTTTTGTCTCAAATTAAAGCCCAATCTGGATGATTACGGGTTTACGTTTGATATTTATCTACAGAGAGAGGGGCGCAAGCCGTTGCCCATACTCGCGAAAAACTCGCGTCCGGGAGAGGAGCCGCCCATAACATTTCACGGGCAGATGCCCCTCTGGGTGTGCTACAAGCGCAACTTTTATCCAGTGCAAACCGGTTTGCATCCCAGTCTGGTGCGCAATCTTATTTACGAGCGTCCGGCGGTGCCCCGCGACGATATTTCAGAATTTCTGGATCGGGTCTGGACGAGGATGCCTTCGTCCGAGCTATACGAGCCGCAGGAATTTCTCAAGCTCATGGAGCCTGTTTTCCAGCCGGCGACGTACAATCCGAAACTTTTTCTTGACGAGGAAGGCAGCCTGCTTACGCTGGAGATAGACAATATTTACGAGACCCGTCACGGCGAATTCACCCTCGCGGGGCCTAATCCCGATTTCCAGACGGGCAGTTACGCCTATCAGGGACAAACTTACCTGGTAAGGCGGCATCAGGAAGAGGAAATGCAGTTGATGAACGAGCTGTCGTCGATGCAGTTCCAGTCCCGTTCCAACAAATTATGGTTCCTGGAGCCGGAGGAAGCCATCGCTTTCCTTCTGGATTTCTATCCAAAACTTGTGCAAAATTATCGCGTATACGGCGAAAAAGCCCTGTCCAGGTACAAGATTCGCGCCGCCAAAGCCACGATATCGGCCTCCGTTACGAGCAACGAAAAGGCAAAATGGTTTTCCCTGGATATTACGGCCGATTACGAAGGACAGAGTCTGCCGCTCGAGAAAATCTGGAAGGCCTGGTCGCGGGGCAAGCGCTACGTGCAGCTTAAGGACGGTTCCTACGCGAGTCTGCCGGAGGCGTGGCTCGAGAAGTTATCGCGCAAACTTACGGCGCTGGGTTTTGATCCGGGCAAGCCTCCGCAACAAAAATTCAAGCAATTCGAAGCTCCCGTGCTGGACAGTCTGCTCGACGATCTTCCCAACGCGACCACCGATTCATTCTGGAGCAAATTAAGGGAAAAGATCCGCTCGTTCAAGGAAGTCCGTCCGGTGTCCGCTCCGGCGGGATTGCGGGCGAGCCTTCGGGGGTATCAGGGGCAGGGACTGGCTTATCTCAATTTTCTGTCCGAATACGGCTTTGGCGGCATCCTGGCCGACGAAATGGGTCTGGGCAAGACCGTGCAGACACTGGCTTTCATCCAGTATATGGTCGAGCGCAAATCGCGAGGGCCGAACCTGATCGTCGTGCCCACTTCCGTTCTGCCCAACTGGGAAAGGGAGGCTGAAAAGTTTGTTCCAAAATTGAAACGGCTTATCATCTACGGCGCCCGTCGGGAGGGCATGTTCAAGGAAATAGAAAAGTCGGATCTTGTTATAACCACTTACGCCCTGTTGCGGCGCGATCTCGAATCCATGGAAAAATACGAATTCAACACCGTAATCCTGGACGAGGCGCAGAATATAAAAAACCCGAACACAATCACGGCCAGAGCCGTGCGCAGGATCAACGCGCGCATGAGACTTTGTCTGTCAGGCACGCCCATCGAGAACAATCTTTTCGAGCTCTGGTCGCTGTTCGAATTCCTGATGCCCGGCTTCCTGGGTTCGCAGCATTCCTTCCAGCGGGGCATCGTGAAGCCTATAAAGGATGGCGACGCCGAAACGCTCGATTATTTGCGGGCGCGGGTAAAGCCCTTTATCCTGCGGCGCACCAAAGCCGAAGTCGCGAAGGATCTGCCTCCCAAGGTGGAGAGCGTTACCTGTTGCGCGCTGGAGGAAGCGCAGGCGGAGCTATACGCCGCTCTCGCCAGGAAACTCAGGGCCCAGGTGCTGGCGGACGTGGACGAGAAAGGTCTGGCCAAGAGCCAGATGTCCATTCTGGACGCCCTGCTTAAATTGCGGCAAATTTGTTGTCATCCGCGTTTGCTGAAAATGGATTTGCCAGGGTTCTCCAATAATCTTCCCTCCGGCAAGTTCGACGCTTTCAAGGATATGACCATGGATATCGTCGAAGGCGGGCATAAGGTGCTGGTCTTTTCGCAATTTGTGCAGATGTTGCATATTATCCGGCAATGGCTGGATTTTTCGCGAATCCCGTATTGCTATCTGGACGGGGCCAGCAAGGACAGGTTCGAGCAGGTCGATAAGTTTAATCAAAGTCCGGATATCCCGATTTTTCTTATTTCCCTGAAAGCCGGCGGCACGGGCTTGAATCTTACCAGCGCGGACTATGTCATTCATTATGATCCCTGGTGGAATCCCGCCGTGGAAAGTCAGGCCACGGACAGGACGCACAGGATAGGGCAGACGCGGCAGGTATTTTCCTACAAACTTATTTGCCAGAACACCGTCGAAGAGAAAATCCTGAAATTGCAGGAAGCGAAGAAAGGCGTGGCCGAGGCCATAATTCCGGGCAAGGATACCTGGAAATCGCTTACCCGCGAGGATTTGGAGATGCTGTTCGACGCTTGAGACTGATAGATTGAGCGCGCCAGACGGCGCGGGGCAAAGGCGGACTCGCCGCCAAATTATGGAGACAGCCATGTTTAATCCGACTCGCGTTCGCGCCTTTTTGTTCACACTAATAGCCGTCTGCGCCGCTCTGGCGACGGATGGCGTCGGCGAGGCCCTATCGGCTATGCAAACCGCAAACGAGAAGAACGCGGCCGGAGCCGCGACCCCGGAAAACAGCGCGACGGAAAACGAAATTCTCACCCGTCTTCCGAATGGACTGCTGGTCTACATCATCCGCGACGGACGCTTTCCGCTGTCTTGCGCCCGGCTCTATGTGCGAGCGGGATCCGCCAACGAGGATCCCCGCTTCGCCGGCATAAGCCATCTCCTCGAGCATATGGTTTTTAAAGGCACCAGCCATCGTCCAAAGGGCAAGATAGCCGCCGATGTCGAATCGCTGGGGGGGTATCTGAACGCGGCGACCAGCTTTGACAAAACCTGGTATATTACGGATATGCCGGCGGCTCATTGGCGCGTGGGCATTGACGTGATAAAGGACATGGCCTTTCAGGCGACGCTCGATCCGGCGGAGCTGGAAGCCGAAAAGGAAGTGGTCATATCCGAGTTGAGAAGGGGCGAGGATTCGCCCATGCGCAAGCTATTTGAAAATCTCCAGGTAGCCGCCCTGAAAAATACTCCCTATGGGCGGCCCATCATAGGCTACGAGGACACTATCCGCGCGGTCACAGACCAGGATTTGCGGGATTATGTCAAGCGGTGGTACCAGCCGCAGAACATGATGCTCCTTGTGGCCGGCGATATAGAGCCCGGGGAAGTCCTGAAATACGCCCAGGAGCTTTTCGGCTCGCTGGAGAATAGCTCCGATTTGCCCCAACCGGAGCCGCTGGATATCGAAGCCGCCGCCGACGGCTCGCCCGCGGTCGAGATAACGAGAGGACCCTGGAACAAGGTGTATATGGGCATAGCCCTGCCTGTGCCCGGGGGCGGCGACTATCGCTCCATTAGCCTGGATGTATTGAGCTATCTCCTTGGCGGCGACGGCACGTCGACTTTTTATCAAAAATACAAATACGAACTGCGCATGGTCGATAGCATCGATGTGAGCAATATGAGTCTCGCCCGCGCCGGTATGCTGACGATCCTCGCCCAACTGGATCCGGGCAAAACGGAAGTTTTCTGGCAGGATCTGACCGCGGAACTTGCCAGACTGAACGCCAAGATTTTTACGCCGGAAGCCATCGCCCGGGCGAAATTCAATCTCGAAGACAGTATGGACAGGACGGGCGAAACGCTCAACGGACTGGCTTCCTGGCGAGCCACAGTGGAATTCGATCTGGGCGGCCGGCAGGGAGAGGAAAACATCCGCTATACCCAACGCAATATCGATACGGCGGAGCTGGAGGAATCCATAGTCAAGTGGCTGGATTCAGGGCGCGCCCGGGTTCGGGTCATGGCGCCGCAAGACGCGGAATTGCCCGATTTCGCCGAAATCATGCATAAAAACTGGCCGCCGTCCGCGCGAAGCTCCATCCCCGCCAGGGTCGCCGGCGCCGCTTTGCCAACGGACACGGTCGAGCTGGAAAACGGCTGTCGCATTATTTTCCTGCCCGATCGCAGCTCGCCCTATATTTCCATGAGTTTTATCATGGCCGGCGGCAACGCCATGCTCAAGCCGGATCAACAGGGCCTGGCCAATCTGACCGCGCGTTTGCTGACCGATGGCAGCGGATCCATGTCAAAACCGGCCATGGAGCGCTGGTTGTCCGAGAGGGCGGCTTCCGTCGCGGCGCGCGCCGGACTGCAAACCTTCAGCGTAGGTTTAACGGGCCCGTCGCGGTTTAATTCCGATTATTTCGAAATGTTTCGCGACATACTGCGCAAGCCCCGGTTCGAACCCGCCGAGCTGGTGCGGGAGATAGAGGATATGAAAGCCGCTTTGCGTCGTCGCGAGGATCAGCCGCTCAGTTTTTTGTTCGCCAGGCTTAATCCTTTCTTGTTCCCCGACAATCAGCCCTATGGCTACGATTCCTTGGGAACTCCTGAGATTCTGGACACCCTGAACGCTGTCAGCGTAAGGGACTTCTGGACGATTCAGTCGAATCAGCCCTGGGTGTTAGCCATAGCCGGAGATTTTGACCGCGACGCGGCTCTGAATTTCGTAAAAAGCCTGCCAATTCCTCATTCCAAACCTTTTGAAACTCCAAAACCCTTCTGGGGCGAGGACAAGGTCCTGAATCTCGAGCTTCCAGGCAGAAATCAGGCGCATCTTATGAAAATATTCAGAACCGTTCCGCCGACGCACGAAGACGCTCCGGCGCTCATGTTGTTGCAAAGCGTACTTTCCGGGCAGAGCGGATTGCTATTCAGCAAATTGCGCGACGAAGAAGGCCTGGGCTACACGGTGACGGCATTCAATCAGACCAGACCGGAAGCGGGATTCATGGCCTTTTATA
>CAMWPE010000022.1 GCA_947176055.1 uncultured Desulfovibrio sp. | reverse complement strand
ATTCCATATATGACGGGGGGGAGATTCCGGGCACAGGGCGCAACCTACCCTGGCAAAGCCCTGACGGTAGGCTTCGTTTATGGGCAAGCCTTTGGCCAGGATATAAAGCCAGATTTCGTGAGAAGTCCAGTTGAGGAGGGGCATCAGGTTGGTCTGGGCGGGATTTTTCACGCCCTCGCCCACCATCTCATAGGACGCGCGGCTAAGGCTCTCCTCCGCGCGCACGCCCACGAAGGTCGCGGCTTTCGCCCCTGTTTTGCCGCAAAAACTCTTGACGGCCGCCAGGGCTGGAGCGTTTTTATGAACCGCGCAACACCAGCGCAGGGAGCGGGCCGGGGGCCCGAAAAGACGCCAGCTCTCCAGGGCCGAGAGCCGCGATTTGGCCTTTATGAATGGCCGCCCCGCGTAAAGCCTTTTGACCCGTTCCCAGATTGCGAGGGTGGGGGGGAGTTCCATATCGGTGTCGCTGAAAATTACGGGAACGTCTGGCGGCAGGACCCCGTGGCAGAGATCCAGGAGGACGAGGGAATCCTTGCCGCCGCTAAAGGCGATATAAATTATATCCGTCCTTTTGGCCCATTCGTCGTACATTTCCTTTATGACGCGCCTGGCGTCGTTGGTCAGGGCCTCGAGGAGCTCGCGATTGGCTTCGCGGAAAAGGTCGACATCGAGGGGCCGCAAGTCCGGATCAAGCCGCGCGGCTTCGTTGAGAATTATTCGCAACGGCTCCTTATAGACAACAGGCGCGAGGGCGCCAATCTCCTCGCCATTCAGGCAATATTTGTTATGCCAGGCCCAGAGGAGCGGCGCCTCGCAAGACTCCGGATATGTAAAAATATCTTTCAGCGGGCCCGCGTCCAGCTCCTCCCTGAAAACCGGCCGCAGCGGCCTGAACTGGTTTTCGGGTCTGGCGGGGACGAGTTTATAGCCCCTGGAGCGCGGATCCCACTCGAACGCGTACATATCTCAATCAGAACGCGTCGTTTTTAGATAAACTTTGTAAAGAAAGAGTAGTTTATGTAAATAATCCGCGCCATAAGGAGTGGCGGGAGCGATATCTTCATAGGATTCGCCTTTGACGTATCGGTGATACCAATTTTCAATTCCAGCTATTCTGGGCGCTCGTAAAACGTCTCGCCAAAAGCTTTTCGTCAGCGGTCTCCCGCTCAAACCCAAAATAAGATCGCCGTTTTCGTCGCGGGCCAGATTATCTTCAGGGGCGGAATCGCCAGAGTCGGCGGCTGAGGGATGTTTGCGGCGGACGATAATATCAGCCTGGCGGGGAACCGGCGCTGGCTTCTCGCCTCCTTCGCGTTCCAGCCTTTGCCGGCGTTTGTCCAGAGTCTCGCCGTCGTAGCTAAATTCCCGGAAGCCGTTGGCGCCATCGCTTATATTAAGCAACCTTTGCGCCAGTGTAGAGATATACATTACTTCGCCGCCATAACGCACGCGGCTTGTTCCGTCCTCTGTCTCGCAGATCTGGGAGGGGTCGCGGACGAACCGGAGGACGGAGCCGGGGGGAATACCCAGATCCTGAAAGTTGGTGTCCTTTCTCCGCTTTCTCCGGCGCTCCCCGGAGCGGCGCGTCAGCCTGCCATAGGCTAAATCTGTCCGCAAATATTCCTGACCCGCGTACGCGTTGGCGCACTGCTCGAGAAAAAGAGCGTTGTCGGTCAGGCCGTATTCCTCGCGGAAATCCAGCCCATAGAGGATATTCAGGGAGTCTCCCAGGGTCGCGGCGCCCAGACCGCGTTTGAGCTTGCTCCAAACGTCGATTACGTAAGTAATTTTCTCCGAAAAATCTTCCGGCAGGCATATGGCCTCCGGCAAGCTCCAGACTGTCCGGCCATCAATATCCTGGGCATGCGCTTGCGGAAGCAGGAGATTCCGGATTGTCTCCAGCGCCTCCGCGTCCAGATTTGGCAAATCCTCCCGCAGGAGATCATCGATCCATATTTCGCCGTTTTCGCGCAGGCGGCGCGAGAGGTTGTCTCTCAACCCCTCCAGGATCGTTGCCAGACGATCGTCCGGAGCCAGAAACTCAAAAACGTCGTCGCTGATAAATCCGGCCAGCGCCGGCGAATAATCCTCCGCGACGCAAAATTTACGGCCCTGGTAGTCAGCCAGTTCGTAGCCCATAAATTCCAACAGGGCCGCCGCGTCGCTCTCCGTTTTGATTTTTGGCATATCGGAACGGACGCGCCGCAAAAAAGAGCCGGCGGAAAAAAAGCCGTATTGTTCCAGATTTTGCCCGATCCATCCGTCCAGCGCGGTCCAGGTTTCCTCCGGCGCGAGCATTGGCCGGCAAAACCAGCTCTTGCCCAGCTTGAGCATATGGGGAGACAGGAGGGATTCGGCCGACCCAAAGTCCACTCCCGCCCGCTTGTGCCACAACCGCAGGGCCAGAGGCTCGAAAGAAACTCCGTTGGGATTGTCTTTCGCAAGTTTAAGCCAGAACTCCTTGTCCATGCCGCTCCCCCGCCGATTCGCGTCCGGGACAATCCTGATAAAAAAGTCGCTATTGTTTATAATATATTATTATATCATAACGTTATATTAATTACAACAACCGAAAAACCGCCAAACCAGGCGTCGCGGTCGCGCCCGGGCCTATATTTTCAGGCGCGAATCGCTATCGCCATACCGCGCCCGCGCGATTTCAAGAGTCTTCGTAACCGCCAGCTAAATATAAATATATGTTCGGAACAACCGCGCTTAAAATTATGGTTCTCCCTGATTCTTTTTTTATGCCAAGATGGCGGTCGCGACTTCGGCCGGACAATTCGCTTTTAACGTCAAAAGGCCCGTTTCCGGGCCTCCGCCATATTAGCGTTGATCTTCTTACTTATTATCGGACGTCTCTTTCCCGCCTAATACCTGTACATTTCGCTCTTGTACGGACCCTCGACCTTCACGCCGATATAATCGGCCTGCTCCGGCGTGAGAACCGTCAGCTTCGCGCCCAGGCGATCCAGGTGCAACCGGGCCACTTCCTCGTCCAGTTCCTTGGGCAGGGTATAGACCTTATTCTCCAGCTTTTCCTTGGCCAGCTTGATTTGCGCCAGGGTCTGGTTGGTAAAGCTATTGGACATGACGAAGCTGGCGTGGCCCGTGGCGCACCCCAGGTTGACAAGGCGGCCTTCGGCCAGCACGACTATGGAGCGGCCGGATTTGAGATTCCACTTGTCCACCTGCGGCTTGATATTAATTCTCGTAATCTCCGGATTGTCCTCCAGGTAGGTCATCTCGATCTCGTTATCGAAATGGCCTATATTGCACACGATCGCTTCATCCTTCATTTTTTCCATGTGCTCGCCGGTTACGACGTGGTAATTGCCCGTGCAGGTCACGAAAATGTCGCCTTCCGCGGCGGCGTCGTCCATGGTCACGACTTCGTAGCCCTCCATGGCGGCCTGCAGGGCGCAGATGGGATCTATTTCGGTGACGAGCACGCGGGCGCCGAAGCCGCGCATGGACTGGGCGCAACCTTTGCCCACGTCGCCGTAACCGCAAACGACCACTGTCTTGCCCGCGACCATGATGTCCGTGGCCCGTTTGATGCCGTCGGCCAGGGACTCGCGACAACCGTAGAGATTGTCAAATTTGGACTTGGTCACGGAATCGTTGACATTGATCGCCGGAAAGAGCAATTTGCCTTCCTTTTCCAGCTGGTAAAGACGATGCACGCCGGTGGTCGTCTCTTCGGAAACGCCCTTCACGGCGGCGGCGACTTTCTGCCAATGCCTGGGATCTTCCTTGAAGCGCAGGGCCAGCCGGTCGAGCACGCACTGAAATTCTTTCGAATCGGCCTTTTGCTTGAGCAGATCGGGATTCTCCTCGACCTCGTAGCCCTTGTGAATGAGCAATGTGGCGTCGCCGCCGTCGTCGACTATGAGATCCGGGCCGGAGCCGTCCGGCCAGGTGAGAGCCATCTCCGTGCACCACCAGTAATCCTCGAGGCTCTCGCCTTTCCAGGCGAAGACGGCGGCAAGTCCCTGCTGGACAACGGCCGCGGCGGCCTGATCCTGCGTGGAAAAGATATTGCAGGAGGCCCAGCGGATATCCGCGCCAAGGGCGTGGAGAGTCTTGATCAACATGGCCGTCTGAATGGTCATATGCAGGGAGCCGGTTACCTTGAGTCCTTTCAGGGGCTTTTCCGGCGCGTATTTGCGGATGCACTCCATGAGTCCTGGCATTTCCTTTTCGGAAAGTTGCATTTCTTTTACGCCAAGATCGGCCAAGCCCATGTCCGCCACTTTGTAGGGCAAGGAAAGATCGAGCGGTTTGGTCATTGTTTTCTCCCTTTGTCGTTTTATTTATCCGAATGGTTTATAAATTTCGCGGGATTTTCGCCGTGATCATAAATAGCCTCAATTCGCGCCCCACTGGGCTGATCTCCTTGCCGCCGATCTCGAAGCCCGCCTCGCGGATGGCGCTCTCCATTTCCGCGCAATCGAAGCCCAGCCAGTGATCGCCGTAGCGCAGACGCATGGTCTCGTCATTATGCCGCAGGAAATCGGCCACAAAGAGCGCTCCCCCCGGTTTCAGGACGCGCTGGATCTCCCGGAAGATCTCTTTGGGTCTGGCCAGGTGATGCAACACCAGATTTATGCAGGCGAAATTGGCCTCCTGATCGGCCAGGGGCAAATGGCTCAATTCGCCTATGCGCAGGGAAGCGCGACCGTCGGCCAGAGTCCGCGGGCCGAGCCTGCCGCGGCACAATTCCAGCATCCGGGCGGAGCCGTCCACCCCGATGACCGTGTCCGCCCGCGCGAGCATCCCCTCCGCGACTTCGCCGGTGCCGCAGCCCAGATCAGCGGCGACGGCGCAGGGCCTGGGCATGGCGTCGAAAACGCGGGATGGCAAATCGAAATCGCCCAGGATTTCCCGATTCAAATCGTCCCAGCTATCCGCGATGTCATTAAAAAACTGTCTCGCCTTTCGCGCCCGCTCCTCCAGCAAACGGGCGGCGAGAGAAATATCATCCCTCGCGGCCTTGCCGGAAGGCATAAAAGGCATGACCGCCTCCAGAAAATCGCGGCCGCGACCGGAGGCGGGAACAGTGTAAAAAACCCATAGCCCGTCGCGCCGGAAACTCAAAAGCTCCGCGCCGGCCAGGATCTTGAGATGCCTGGACACCCGCGACTGCCCCATGCCCAGTATCTGAACCAGCTCGTTTACGGATAGCTCGTAATTATATAGTATGCGGATAAGGCGCGACCTCGTCTCGTCCGCCAGCGCCTTGAACATCTGAATCGCCATGTCCTGGCCCTTATATCAATAAGTCCGCATATAGACATATAGACAAATCTTCATATGGTCAAGAAAACAGGCCCGAAAAATAGTAAAAACCGGCCGGAGGCAATAGGCGACAGCGTCTTCGCCCTGCTGCAGGCCATGGGCGGAGCCAGGCCAAAGGCGAAATTCGCCGCTCTCTGGGACAGCTGGGAAGAAGTCATGGGACCCGCTCTCGCGGCCATGGCCACCCCCGCCGGACACAAGGATCGCTCCCTCCTCCTGACCGCCGAAGACGCCATGGATATTCAGGAACTGCGAGCGCAGGCCGACGAAATCCTGGCCCTGGTCAACGGCTTCCTCAAAGAAGAATACTTCCTGAAAGTAAAGATCGATCTCGCCCGTCATTAGACGCCCGTTCCCGGTCGCGGCGCGCTTCCCGCTTTCGTCCCTACTTCCGCCGCCCCTGCGCGGACGGCGAATCCGGAGCCGGGGAAAAGCCGTTGTTTTATTCCCGCCCTTGTTAACCTCTCTATACAAAAGTCGCGCTTTTAGCAAAAAACCGGACAGTATTGCGCCAGGCCGGCTTTAAGTTATGAATTTAAAAAATTTTAAAACGGGAGACGAAACATGATCAAAAAATTGATTCTGGGTTGCCTGATCTCCGCCTTGTGCGCGACCGGGGCGGCCGCGGCGGAGCTGACTGTTTCCGCGGCGGCTAGCCTCAAAAACGCTTTCGACGAGATCGCCGGCGCATTCGAAAAAGAAAATCCGGGAATAAAAATTAACGCTAATTACGCGGCCTCCAATCCGCTCCTGCGGCAGATTGTCGAAGGCGCTCCCGTCGATGTCTTCGCTTCGGCGGATCAGGCGACCATGAATCAGGCCGCCGAAGCCAAAGTTTTGCGACCTGACACTCGCGTGGACTTCGCCAGAAATGATCTCGTTTTAATCGTTCCCAAGGGCTCGAAGGCCATTAAAGGACTTGAGGAGCTGAAAGGTCTGGAGAGGATCGCCATAGGCAATCCGGACTCCGTGCCGGCCGGGCGCTACGCCAAACAGGCGCTGGAAAACGCCGGTCTGTGGAATGAGCTGAACTCCAAATACGTTCAGGGAACCAATGTCCGGCAGGTTCTGGATTACATAGCCCGGGGCGAAGCGGACGCGGGATTTGTCTATCGCACGGACGCGCTGCAGCAAAAGGACAAGGTCGACATCGTCATGGTCGTCGGCGGCATCGAGCCGGTTGCCTATCCCATCGCCGTTACGGAGACGGGGAACAATCCGGACGCCGCGCTGAAATTCATCGACTTTGTCGCGTCGCCGAAAGGTCAGGATATTTTAGCGAAATACGGCTTCGCGAAGCCGTAGGGAGGAGAGAATGGCTCAAAAACTTACCATATTCGCCGCTATCAGCCTGACGGACGCCTTTAACGAGCTTATCGCGGATTTTGAAAAGGAAAACCCCGCCGTAAAAATAGTGGCGGAATACGCGGGAACGGATTCGCTCCCGCGCAAGATCGCCGACGGCGCGGACGCGGATATTTTCGCTTCGGCTGATCGGGAAGCCATGACAAAAGCGGCCGGGGATCGCGTCCTGAAACCGGGGACGGAAAAAATATTCGCGCGCAACGCTCTTGTCATCGTTGTCCCCAAAGGCGGAAAAAAACCCGCGAACCTTAAAGATATCGAGAATTTTGAAAGGATAGCCATCGGTCTGCCCGATTCGGTGCCGGCCGGTCGCTACGCCAAGGCGGCGCTGAAAGCCGCCGGATTATGGGACAGTCTCGCGTCCCGGCTTATCCGCGAGACAAATGTCCGGCTTGTGCTCCAGTCCGTAGAGAGGGGCGAGGTCGACGCCGGATTTGTTTACAAAACCGACGCCCTGGCGGCCAACGACACGGTAGAAATCGCCATGGCGGTCGAAGGCCCGGGCGAGGTCGAGTATCCCTTCGCCGTAACGGAAAAAGGCGACGCCGCTCTGGCGGAAAAATTCATGAACTTTGTCCTTTCGCCGCGGGGTCAGGACATTTTGGCCAAATACGGCTTCGTCAAGCCGTAACCGCTTTTCGCGAAACCGGCGGGACGCCCGAATGCTGGAGTTTTTGCGGGAAATTCAATCTCCTTTATGGATATCCCTCAAGGTGGCCTTGTCGGCCACCATCGTCTCCTCCGTTTTCAGCGTCCTGTGCGCTTATTTCCTGTCGCGCCGCTCCGGCCCGATGCCGGCGCTCCTGGATTCGCTTTGCGCGCTTCCTCTGGTTCTTCCCCCTACCGTGCTTGGCTATTATCTGATCCTGCTGGTGGGCCGGCGCGGCCTGATGGGACCCTGGCTTCGCGAAATGGGAATTAACCTGATATTTTCCTGGCAGGGAGCCGTCGTCGCGGCGGCTCTCGTCGTCTTTCCCCTGGTTTACAAGTCCGCGCGGGCCGCTCTGGAACAGGTCGATCCCCAACTGGAAAACGCGGCCAGAACCCTGGGCGCGTCCAATTTCCGCGTCTTTATCACCGTGTCTTTACCCCTTGCCTGGCGCGGGGTGTTCGCGGGCGTCATGCTCGCTTTCGCCCGGGGCATGGGGGAATTTGGGGCCACGCTCATGGTCGCCGGCGACATCCCCGGAAAAACCCAGACCCTGGCGCTGGCCATCTACGCGGCTTTTCAAGCGGGCGCGGATAATCTGGCCCTTGTTCTGGTTATCGCGACCTCCCTCATCTGCGTAGCCATCCTGATCGGAGCAGAAATTTTGATCAAACTGGCCAAAGCCTGATGCTAAAAGCCGTTATTCGCAAAACCTGCGGCGGAGGCGGAAGCCGCTTTACCCTGGACATAGCCCTGGAGCTTCCGGCCGCGATCCGGCGCGCCGTGTTCTTCGGGCCGTCCGGCTCCGGCAAGACTTTGACCATGCAGTGCGTCGCCGGTCTGGCCATGCCCGACAAGGGCGAAATCAGCGTCGAAGACCGCGTTTTTTATTCCTCCCGGCAAAAAATCTGTCTGAAGCCGCAAGTCCGGAGCGTGGGCTATATGGCGCAGGACTACGCGCTGTTTCCGCATCTCACAGTATTGCAAAACGTGGCTTACCCGCGAACCGGACTTTTCTGCGCCCATATCCCCGCGAGCGAAAAAAAGCGCGCCCGCGAATTGCTCGCCAATTTCGGGATTCTCGACCTGCAAAGGCGCAAGCCCGGGGCCATTTCCGGCGGTCAAAAACAAAGAACCGCTCTCGCCCGGGCGGCCAACTCCTCGCCCCGCATCCTGCTCCTCGACGAGCCCTTCTCCGCCCTGGATCCCCTCCTGCGCGAGCGCATGCGCCGCGAGATCCTCGCTTTCCTGAACGAGCTGAATCTTCCCGCGATCATCATCACCCATGATCCCGACGACGTCGACGCCTTCGCCGGAGCCCTGGTTCTTTTTAACCAAGGCCGGGCCGTAGTTTCCCGCGATTATCAGGAAATCCGGGAAGGCTATCCGTCGGCCGCGGCATGCCTGCGGGATCTGGAGGCCGAAGCGTTTCCGGACGCGGCGGAATAGCGGCCTTCGCGCCGGGGCCCGGCGCGTTCGCGGACAAAAAAAATCCGGAAAAGCCGCGGGGCCTTTCCGGACGAAAAGCGGGGACAGTTCCCGACTTTAATTTTTTTCCAGGCGCGAGAGCAGGGTTTCCTTTATGGAGTCGATGCTCCCCTCGCCGTTAAGGGCTATGTAGCGCGTCTCGCCTTTGTCGGCCAGTTCCTTGAAGAAATGGGCCGCGGCCAGCGTGCCGGTTTTGTCGTCGTAGTAAATATCGTGTCTCTTGTTTATCGCCTTTTCGTCCTGATCGTCGCTTCTGGTCGTCAGGGCGCCGCCGCACACGCGGCAGACCTCGCCGTTTGGCTTGATAGCCTCGATATAGATATTGTTGGGATGATTGTTGTTATTGGCGCAAAGCCGCCTGCCCATGATGCGCTGTTTGGCTGTTTCCCTGGGCAATTCTATTTCGACGACGTAATCCAGCTTGAGGCCTGCTTTTTTCAGGGCTTCCCATAATTTTTCGGCCTGAACCATATTGCGGGGGAAGCCGTCCAGAAGCCAGCCATGGGCGCCTTTAGCCTTGAGGGTGTCCAGGATCATGGGGATGGTGATTTCGTCCGGCACCAGATCGCCTCGATCGATATAGGCCTTGGCCTTTTTGCCCAGTTCCGTGCCGCCTGAGATATTTTCGCGGAATATGGCTCCGGATTCGATATGGGCGAGATTGTATTTCTGCTTGAGGAGGTCGCCCTGCGTGCCCTTGCCGCTGCCGTTGGGTCCAAAAATAAGTATGTTCATACTACTATCCGGTTTTACCAATGATCGTTGTGGTAATGCGGCGGTTTTTCGTCGCCTTTATTGCGACCGCCGGCCAAAAAATCGCGAATTTCGGCGAGCGCCGCGCTCATGGCATCGAGGCGCTTTTCCAGGGTCTCTAGCCCGCGCTGGCAATCGAAGAGGCGGCTATCCAGTTCCTTCAGTTTTTCGTCCTGAAAATACGCCTGCTCTTCCAGCCTGATTAGCCTGTCTTCCATAAATTAGTCCCGGCGGTCTATTGCGGCGGCCTGACAAGCGGGAGATCGCTGGAATCCACCGGCGGAATCATGGGATCTCCGGGGATATTGTTCATGGGCGCGCCCATGGGCCGCGAAGAGGACTTGCCGTGATTTTCCATAAACTCGATCCATTCGGCCCGCTCGATGCCCTTGTCGCCGTTTTTGTCAATGAGGACGAAAGCCTGCTCGTTCATGTTGGGAAAGGCGGCGCTAAACTCCTCCATGACCACCTTGCCGTCATGGTTTATGTCCATGACGTCAAAACGATCGACCGGGGCCGGTTCGGGAGCCTGGCTCTCCGCGGCGCAGCCCATGACGGGGAAGATCAGGCACGCTCCCAGCGCGGCCGCGCGGAGGCTCCGGGAACCGGATTTCAAGACGCTTTTCATGTTTTTCCACCCGCTATAAAGTTTTAAAATACTAAATAACAATGACTAAAAACAGACCGTCTGTAAAGGCCGGGGGCCGAGAATCGCGCGGAGGGTTTAAAGTCTTCTTTCCGGCTTTATAAAAAAACGGTTTGGGGATAGGCTGACAAAAAATTCGCGATAAGAGGCGGTTGGCATGATCGTTATCACTGGCGGAGCGGGCTTCATAGGAAGCGCCCTGCTCTGGCGACTCAACACCCTTGGCATGTCCGAACTTGTCGTAGTCGATCATCTGGGAAATTCGGAAAAATGGCGCAATCTTGTCAAGCGATCCTACGCGGATTATATGGATCGGGACAAATTCATCGATCTCGTCCGGCGAAACGCCCTGCCCTGGCCTGTCGCAGGGATCGTTCACCTTGGCGCATGCTCGTCGACAACGGAGACCGACGCCGGTTTTCTCATGGAAAACAATTTTCACTACAGCCGCGATCTCTGCTCCTGGGCGCTGGAAAACGACGTCCGCTTTATCAACGCGAGTTCGGCTGCCACTTACGGCGCCGGCGAAAACGGTTTTTCCGATGATCCCCGGCTTCTGCCAAAATTGCGCCCCCTGAATATATACGGCTATTCAAAGCATCTTTTCGATTTGTGGTTGGCCCGCGAAAATCTGCTGGATTCGGTCGCGAGTCTCAAATTTTTCAACGTTTACGGACCCAACGAATATCACAAGGGCGCCATGAAGAGCGTGGCGGCCAAATTGCATAAAGAAATCGGCGAAACGGGGCGGGCGACGCTTTTCGCTTCCAGCGCGCCGGAAATTGCCGACGGCGAGCAAAAGCGGGATTTCGTGTACGTCAAGGACGCGGTCGAGCTGATCGCCTGGCTTCTGCTTGACCGGCCGGATGTAAACGGAATCAGAAACGTGGGATCCGGTCGGGCGAGATCTTTTAATGACGTTGCCAGGGCCATGTTCGCGACCCTGGGTCGCGAGGAAAATATCCGCTATGTCCCCATACCGGAAAACATCGCGGTCAATTACCAGAATTTTACCCGGGCTGATATGGGGTGGCTGGCGGAAGCGAACTATCCGCAAAAATTCCGGACTCTGGAAGAAGGGATAGAAGATTACTCGCGCGAGCATCTATCGGGGGCCGATCCCTGGCTCTAACGCGCCAAAGGCGATTTTATAACGGTCAATTTTGCCAGCGAGAGCAGTTTCCGTCTAATCAAAAGGCGCGTTTAGCCGATATGATCGCCTAAAGGCATAAATTTTTAATATATGGGCGTTTAATGGACTCGCGTCGCCGCGACGGGCCGCTCCGGATCCGCGTCGCTTAAGCGAAAAAATTTCAGATAGGCAAGGGAGGTTCCTGATGAGTTTGGGAAAAAAGATTGGCGGCGGATTCTGCGTTATTCTTCTTTTGACCTTAATCCTGGGGGCCATGGCCTACCGGGCCATGCAGGCCGGATCGGAGGTTTCTTACGAGATCGCGGCGGATCGCGTTCCCCGGCTGGTAAATTATAGCGACTTGCAAAGCAATCTCCTGCAGGCCGTTTATTATTCGCGGACTTATTTCCTGAGTCGCGACGAAAAGAACCTCCCGATAGCTCTGGATTACCTGAACAAACTCAAGGAAGATCTGGCCAGGCTGAAGGAGATCAACACAAAGCATTTTTACGAAGCCACGGACAAATTCCTGACCGGCTTCGCGAAATCTGTGACGCAATACGAAGACATGCTTCGACAGGGCAAGGTCGTTCTGGACAATGTGCAGGCCGCGACGAATGGAATGATCAAATCGGCGGAGGACACGGAGGCTAAACTCGAGCAACTCGTCAAGTCGATGGCGGACTCCTTGAGGACCTATATCGAGAATGGCAACCAGAGCGCCTCCCTTCAGTACGCCCAGAACATCGCTGACACGGTCGCCGTTTATACCCGCGTGGGCAATGTTCTCGAGGAGATGCTGATCGCTGAGCGCAATGAAAACATGGAAGAATTCGCCCGAGTTCGCAAGGAATTGCCCGGGATCGCCGCGGATATGCAAAAGATTTACGGCAATCTGATGCGTCCGGAAGGCAGAGAAATTTTTACCCAGACGATGAAGTCTTACGAGACCATGTCGCAGGAAGCGGAGAGACTGGCGCAGGCGCAGGTGGAAAACGCCCGCGCCGGCAAGGAGCGCGTCGAATTCTATCAGCAAATGTACGCCGAATCCCTGCGCATGCAGGAAGTAACCACCACCAATTCCACGAAGCTGGTTAACGAGGCCGAAGCCTCCCTCTCCAGCGCGACCACGCTCGTGATTATCATTCTCGCCATAGTGCTCATCCTGGGCGTGGCAGTCGCGATCTTCATCACCCGCATGATCGTCAAGCCTCTTTCTGTCACCCAGCAGTTCGCCGAAGGCGTGGCCGGCGGCGATCTCAATCGCTCCCTCGAAGTGCATACGACCGACGAGACCGGCAAGCTGGCCGACGCGCTGCGCGCCATGGTCTCGGCCCTGAAGTCCAATATCTCAGAGGCGCAACAGAAATCGGCTCAAGCCCAGAAGGCGACCGAAGAGGCCACGCAGGCCATGGCCAAAGCCGAGGAAGCGGCAAGACGCGCCGAATCCGCCAAGCGCGACGGCATGCTCGCGGCGGCAAGCCAGCTCGAGGGCATGGTAGAGATTATCAGCTCCGCCTCCACGCAACTGTCCGCGCAGATCGAGCAGTCCGACAGGGGCGCTTCGGAATCGGCCCAGCGCCTGCAGGAAGCGGCCACGGCCATGAACGAAATGAACGCGACTGTGCAGGAAGTGGCGAGAAACGCCGGCTCCGCTTCGGCGGCCTCCTCCGACACGAAGCAGAAAGCCGAGGCCGGCGAGCACGTCGTGCAGCAGGTCGTCCAGTCCATTGGCGAAGTGCAACAGGTCTCCCTGCAACTCAAGGACGATATGGCCCAGCTTAACGAAAGGGCGCAGGATATTAATAGAATCATGGGCGTTATTTCGGATATCGCCGATCAGACCAACCTGCTGGCCCTGAACGCGGCCATCGAAGCGGCCCGGGCCGGCGAAGCCGGTCGCGGATTCGCGGTCGTGGCCGACGAAGTCCGCAAGCTGGCCGAAAAGACCATGACCTCGACCCTCGACGTCAGCAACGCCATTCGCGCCATTCAGGAGAGCACGGACAAGAGCATGGGCGCCGTGGACAACGCGGTCTCGCGAATCAGCGAGGCCACGGAGCTGGCCAATCAGTCCGGCGCGGCTCTCGAAGAGATTGTCGCGACTGTGGAAGCCACTTCGGATCAGGTGCAGGCCATCGCCGCCGCGAGCGAAGAGCAATCCGCGGCAAGCGAAGAGATCAACCGCTCCATTATCGAAGTCAACGACATGTCCCGCCTCACCGCCGACGCCATGGCGGAAGCCACGCAGGCCGTGTCCGATCTGGCCAATCAGGCCCATAAACTCACCGATCTGATTCAAGAAATGAAGAACTCGTAAAAAGCAAGGTATTAGATTGATAGGGCCTCGCGCGTTAGTCGCGGGGCCTTTTTATTTAAGACAGCCCCAGGAGCGATTCATGGTTAATTGCGCAACCGTATTTCGGAGGAACGCGCGGCCGACGCCATTCGCGAAAAACTTTCTCCCGAGCTCCTTTTTTCGAAGGCTTTAACCGCGTGAGTTATCGCGGTTATAAATTTTCCTCGCTTAAACCTTTCCCGCTCCGTTCGACGAAATCCGTCAAGTTTTTCCCAGGCCCGAATCGGAGGGGCGTTGGGACAAATCGCATATAACAGGTCGCGTTTTCGCTCTTCTTCCGCCGGTTGTTCGCTTCCCTGATAAATGGCCGGATATATTTTTCGCGGCGTTGATTGCGGTTGTCCTCGACCCGCGAGAATCGCCGACGCGACCGAAAAAAAACCGCCCTCGCGGGCGGCGTATAAACAAACGGAGAAAAATGAGCGTCTACATCATGGTTTTGACAATCCAGAAGACTATGGCCGCCGTAACTCCGCCAATCAGGGGACCTACGATGGGCACCCAACTGTATTCCCAATCGTTGGATCCCTTGTCCTTGATGGGCATAGCCGCGTGGGCCAGGCGCGGACCGAGATCGCGGGCGGGATTAATAGCGTAGCCCGTCGTTCCGCCAAGGCTCATGCCTATAACTACGACCAGAAAAGCCACCGGCAAAGCTCCGATGCTTCCGAGTCCGATTTCAGCCGGCATATCGCCTTTCATGGCGGGAGTATTGCCGCTTTCGCTCATATAAAGAATAACTATGACAAGAACAAAGGTTCCGATAATTTCGCAAACCAGATTGCGCCGGTAATTGCGAATGGCCGGAGCCGTGCAGAAGACGGCGAGCTTGATATCCTTGTCCTCGGTAGCGTCAAAATGATCCTTATAGAAGATATACACGGCCACGCCGCCGAGGAAGCCGCCCAGGATTTGGGCGATAATGTAAGGCGCGACGGAGCCCCAGGGGAACTTGCCGGCCGCCGCCAGGCCCACGCTTACCGCCGGATTCAGATGCGCGCCGGAATAAGGGCCGGCGATGAGCACGCCGCACATTACGGCCAGGCCCCATGCCAGGGTGATGGTAATCCAGCCGCCGCCTGCTCCCTTGGATTTTGTGAGGTTCACGCAAGCCACAACCCCGCAACCAAGAAGCATCAGCACGAAGGAGCCGATACATTCAAAAATGCATTTTACAAACAACGAAGTTTCCATGATTTTTCTCCCGCTCGCCTATTTCGGATATTGGAACATAACGGCTTCGACGGCCTTGTGCCATCCTTCCAGCTCGCGGGCGACTTTCGCCGTGTCGCCGATGGGCATGAAAACCCGCTCTACCTGCCATTGCGACTGGATCTCGCCTATGGTCTCCCAGAAGCCCACGGCCAGTCCGGCCAGATAGGCCGCGCCCAGCGCCGTGGTTTCGGTAATCTTCGGCCGCAAAACCTCGCAGGCGAGAATGTCGCTCTGGAATTGCATGAGAAGATTGTTGCGGGAAGCGCCGCCGTCGACCTTGAGGTTGGCTATGGGGATGTCCGCGTCCCTTTCCATGGCCTTTACGATATCGTAGGTCTGGAAAGCGATGCCTTCGAGCGCGGCGCGGGCGATGTGACCGACGTTGCTGCCGCGGGTCAAACCGGAGATACAGCCTCTGGCGTAAGGATCCCAGTAGGGCGCGCCCAGGCCGGTCAGGGCCGGGACAAAATAGACGCCGTCGGAGCTGGCCACTGTCGCGGCCAGTTTTTCAACTTCCTCCGACGAATTTATGCAATGGAGGCTGTCCCGCAACCACTGCACCACCGAGCCGCCGACGAAAATGGAGCCCTCGAGCGCGTAAGTAACCTTGTCGCCAATCTTCCAGGCGATAGTTGTGAGCAACTCGTTTTTGGAATCGATGGGTTTGTCGCCGCTGTTCATAAGCAGGAAGCAGCCGGTGCCATAGGTGTTTTTCACGGAGCCGGGCTCGATGCACATTTGCCCGAACAGGGCCGCCTGCTGATCGCCGGCCATGCCTGAAATGGGCACCTTATGGGCGAAGAGCGTGGTGCGGGTATGGCCGTACACTTCGCTGGACGCCTTGACTTCCGGCAACATGGCGCGCGGGATATCGAACAGATCAAGCAGTTCCTGATCCCATTCCAGTGTGTGGATATTGAAGAGCATGGTGCGGGAGGCGTTGGTGACGTCAGTCACATGGACATCTCCCCTGGTAAGACGCCAGACCAGCCAGGAGTCGACAGTGCCGAAAAGGAGTTTGCCTTCCTCGGCCAGCCGTCTGGCCCCTTGCACATTTTCCAGAATCCAGCGGATCTTGGTGGCGCTGAAGTACGCGTCGAGAATGAGACCGGTTTTTTCTCGGATCATCTGGACTTTGCCTTCGGCGCGAAGTTTGTCGCAATATTCGGCTGTCCTGCGATCCTGCCAGACGATGGCGTTGTAAACAGGCTCTTCCGTGTCCTTGTTCCAGACGATAGTCGTTTCGCGCTGGTTGGTGATGCCAATGCCGGCGATATCAAGACCGTTAATGTCATAGAGCGAGATCGCCTCGGCTATGACGGAGGCCTGGGAGGACCAGATTTGGTGCGGATCATGCTCCACCCAGCCGGGTTTGGGAAAAATCTGGGGAAATTCCCTTTGCGCGGTCGCGCAGACATTGCCGTCGTGATCGAAAATCAAGGCCCGGGAGCTTGTCGTGCCCTGATCCAGAGATAAAATGTACTTTCTTCTTTCCATAGAGAAGCCTCCTGTCCGCGCGGTTAAATAGTTTGCGAAACGAGTCTCAAGAAATTCAAGCTAATGTTAGCAAAGAAAGAATCGTCGCGCTATAAGAAATTCGACGAGGCGCGCCTGCGCTTTCAGGGCGCGAAAGCTCGCCAAAAAGAAAAAGTCGCCGACAAGTTCCCGAATTATCGATCATAATCCGGGACAAAGCCGACGGCTTTTCAGTTCGCGGCTCGCTGGCCGCCCCATAAAAAATTTTTCTTTATTTTCGCGCGACATCCTTGGTTACGGGAAAAACAAG
>CAMWPE010000021.1 GCA_947176055.1 uncultured Desulfovibrio sp. | reverse complement strand
TACTTTAGCGACGTGCAGGCTCATGTTGAAGGCAATGTCCTCGTCTTCACAGTCGTGGAGAAGCCGCGTATCGATAACATCATCGTCGAGGGCTCGAAAGAAGTGGACGCCGAAGACGTTATAGCCGCCATGGGCACAAAACCCGGCAGCGTCCTGAACGAGCAAATGATCGCGGACGATTTGCAACAGATCACCGAACTCTATCATAAAGAAGGTTATTATCTGGCTAAAGCCAACTACAGGTTGCAGGATCGCCCCGGAGGCAGAGGCGGAGCGATCCTGGTGATCGAAGTCGACGAAGGCAAAAAGCTGTATATCAAGGATGTGGTCATCAACGGTCTGGAGCAACTGGATCGCGACGATATGGACAAGTATCTCGCGCTGAAGCCGCGAAATTTCTTTTCATGGCTCACTGGCTCCGGCATGCTCAAGGACGAATATCTGGAACGGGACACCAACGCCATCGCCGCCTACGGCCTCAACGAAGGTTACATCGATATCCAGGTCGCCGCTCCGCGCATAGATTACGATCCCGACGGTATTGTCATCACCTTCGACGTGCACGAAGGTCCCAGATACAAGGTTAGGGACGTAAAATTCGGCGGCGATCTTATCGACGACGAAGCAGCCCTGCTCGAAGTGGTGGAAATGGACAACTGGAAAGATAACAACGATTATTTTTCCATAACAGTCATGCAGGAAGACACAAAAAAACTCACGGATTATTACACCGACTATGGCTACGCCTTCGCGGAAGTCGATACCAAAGTCATGAAGGCGGACGACGGATCCAACGAAGTCGATGTGGGCTATCTCATAAATAAAAAACAAAAAGTATTTATCCGCCGCCTCTCCGTGGAGGGAAATACCAAGACTCGCGATAATGTCATATTAAGAGAGATGCGCCTGGGAGACGGGGATATGTACGAAGGCGCAAAATTGCGCCGCTCCGCCGAAAGACTTAACAGGCTCCGCTATTTCAGCGCGGTCGATATGGATCTGGTTCCTACGGAAAACGAGGATGAAGTCGACCTCAAGGTAAAAGTGAAGGAAGACAACACCGGCGCGTTAATGGGCGGAATTGGTTATTCCACATATTACGATGTGGGCGTGACGGCGTCGATAATGGAAAGGAACCTGTTCGGTCGCGGTTATTGGTTGCAATTGCAGGGATTCTTCTCATGGCGCCGGACATCGGGCGTGTTGTCATTTACCAACCCGCGCGTATATGACACTGACTGGAGCGTGGGCAACGATCTTTATTACACGCACGATTATTGGGATGATTTCACAAAGGACACTTTGGGCGACACGTTGCGCGTGGCCTATCCCATAGGCGAATATACCTCCGTCGGCGTCAATTACCGTCTTGAACGGTATGATCTGTACGGTGTCGAAGACGATTCTTCGCCATATATCTCCGATTACAAAGGCACCAACTGGACCAGCGCGCTTTCGGCAAGAATCCTGCGCGATACGACAGACAAACGCGACAGACCAACCAGAGGCACAATAACCCGTCTCTGGGCCGAATACGGCGGCGGCGGTCTGGGCGGCACGGACAACTTTGTTAAAGCTGTCGGGGATTGGCAGGGATTCTGGTCCGTCAATCCAGAAAATACATTCCATGTTCGCGGCCGGCTCGGCGGCGTATTTCAGAATACCGACGAGCCTGTGCCGGTGTTCGAAAGGTTCTGGATCGGCGGCATGGACAGTATCCGCGGTTATTCCTATTCGGATCTTTCGCCAAGAGACTATAAATATCACGGCGAACAGATCGGCGGCGATAGAATGGGAGTATTTAACCTGGAGTATATCTGGACATTCCAGAAAGATATGGGACTGGCCATCGCGCCTTTCTTCGATGGCGGCTTCAATATAGATTCGAAGACCATGGCAAACGACTGGGACAAGTATATAGTCTTTTCCACAGGCCTCGAGCTCCGCTGGCGCTCGCCTATGGGAGATCTGCGCATCGCTTACGGCATTCCGCTTTCGCAGGACTACGACGGCGAAAGGGAATCGGGGCGCCTGGAGTTCAGCATGGGTCAGTTCTTTTAATCCAGATGCGTAGCCCGGTTAAAATATTCTCGCTCTGTTGTCTTTTGCTTATCTTGTGCGCTTGCGGCGGCGTCCCGCGTCCTTTGACTATCGAAGAACAGGACGCCTATATGGCGAAAGGCCAATGCCGCCGCGAAGCGGACAACGCTTATCCTTTTTTTCCTGGCCCCGCCAATCCCGAATGGTACGATTATTATGTCTGGTGCATGAACAGCGTAGGCATTCCAGATTATGTAATCAACCGGATGCGGCCGTGAGTTCAGCGCGATCTCCCAAAACGTTGCCCGCCATGGAATAGAACTTAAGTCGCGATTTTTTCAATTATTTTTTGCGGAGAAATTATCGCGCTTTAACCAATAGCCGGAGAACAGTGATGAAAATTTTAAAGACGCTTTCGCTTGTCGCGCTGTTCGCGCTCTTAGGCGCCCCTTTGGCCTTCGCCAAAGCGGATGTGGTAAATTTGTACGCCGAAGCCTTGATGACCGCGGACACCGCCGAACTTGAAAAAATCCTTGCGCCGAATTTCTGGTATGTCGGACCTCATGGGCATATTATGGACAAGGATCACTTTATCGCGGAATTGCGGGATAAAAAGCTTGTGGTGGACAGGCTCTCCTTGCGGAATCAGCGCGAAACGCAAGTAGGCCAAACAAGGATCGTAACATCCAACGGCGTTTTCTATGGCAAATCTGTCCTGCCCAGACCTCAAGGACTGATGCGGTATTGCATGGTAATCGGAGACAATAACGGCGCGGAGCAGATCGTCCTTGTGCAGGTTACTCCCGTTATCGGCACAGATAACTGCGTGGATGGCAATTGTCAGATAAAATGAAGATTGCCCGAAGCGACCGTACCTTTTAATGGCTTCCGTAGCGGCTCGGGCCGCGTGCTGGATGGCTCCGCTTTTAGCGTATAAACCATCATACAGCGCGGAAGCCATTTTTATCTATATTGGGGATATTTAAAAATTTTATCCCGCTTATTCTGGGGTCTGTTCGCATTAAATAAAAATATATACCAGATTTCTAATAAATAGAGAGCCACTTTCCGTAGAATTCTGGGATATATCGTTATGGCGTCCCATCCCTTATAACTAAACTAATCGCGCTTAAAACCTTGCGATCATCCAAGAGAGTCTTGTGTTTGCGGGCTGGTAAGAGGCCGGAGATTGTTAAATTATCTCTTCGAAAGATTTTTTTTCATTTTTAATCCTCGTTTGGAAGGTTAAAAGTTTACGTAAAGAAACACTCTATCTCTATATTTTTTCTATAGAATCAATCGCAAGCCGCAAAGAGATATGATCATAGATTCCTTCGCGAAGTATTCTCCGTAAACAGGGAAGTTCGCCTCTCCGATATAGAAGCGAAAAGGGGAAATTAATATTTGCGATTCGCGCGCCGCTGTCGCGCGACGGCCAATTTCCCTCCTCTTTCAATCTCCCTCGCGGACGTTATATGGTATATGCAAAGCCTCGCAAAAGCGGCGAATCGTCGCCTGATCGCCCATGCTTTTTGAGGGATCCTCGCTTAATTTGCAAGTTTCGTTATAGAATGGCCAGGATTCGGTTATTTTGGCCGCGACCAGTTTAATGACAATGTTCAGGGCGTCGACTCCGTCAAAATCGTTTGTAAAATGCGTGCCTATTCCGTAAGACGGAATGCAACGAGCCGCCGCGTATTTCTGAATTTCCAGGGCCTCGTCGACTGTCAGCGCGTTGCTGAAAACTACCAGCTTGGAGCGGGAATCGATGCCAAGCGATTTGTATTTTTCGACTATTTTCCGCAATTCGTCGCTATTGTCGCCGCTATCGACGCGCAGTCCTCGGAACATATTGGCGTAGTCCTTGGAAAAATTCAGACTGAAAATTTCCCAGCCAAATGTGTCGTATAAAAAAGTTCCCAGAGAGCCGCGATATGTTGACGACCAGTATTTCATCGCCAGATGATTTGCCATCTGCGGTCCAAACATCCCGCCTATGGCCGCGATAAACTCGTGCGCCATGGTTCCGACCGGCATGAGATCGTATTTCATGGCGAAATACACATTGCTCGTGCCCGCGAATCGTCCGGGACCCGAAGCGCCGCTGGAAGCCAACCCGGCGATCGCGGCGTTTTGAGCGTCGAAAGAGGCGCGACGTCTTGTCCCGAAATCACTGAACACGCAACCGCCGTCAATGAGCCTCGCGGCTTTGTCCCGCGATTTTCTCTCTAAAACTCCTAAATCGAAATTCCGCTCTTGCCCGGTCATTATATAATATAATTCCGAAATTATGGCGAGAATCTTGACTTCCAGGAGGATTGTGTCCGCCCACAGACCTTCGTAATCAATAAATAAGCGGCCGTCGCAGTCCTGCCGCGCTTTCACCAGACTCGCGTCGTATCGGTACCCTTTCAGATAGCAATAAAACCAATAGGGAATGTAATCGCAACGGCGTTTCATAAATTCTATTTCTTCTTCCGTTACGCGCAATTCCTCCAGAGCGCGGAACTGCTCCGTAAGCTCCCTGGCAAAACCGGAAGGATAAACCGTTTCGTTGCGATCTTTAAATGTGTATTTAACCATTGCCCGGGGAAAATTGTCTATCACCGCGCAACACATGGTAAATTTATATAAATCGTCATCCGTGAAATGTCTGATGATAGATCGCAACTCAAAGTCCTCCGATATAATCGTCCAGACTTTTGCCGCCATCCAGTGATGGCGAAAATTCCCGCAATACGCGGAATTTCTCCGGACCAAAAATTCTGACGCCATCCCGCAGAGTATTAAGAACGCAGACGTCTCCGGCTATTCCGCAGATATCAATCCTGTCCGCTTCGCTCAATATGGGAAAGAGTTTATTCAGGTTCGCGGGTTCCATGAATATCGAATATTGATCCGCGTCCCGGGATTGACCTTTGAGTAAAAATTCCGTTTCCCCCTCTGTCGAATGAAGCGCGTTCAACAAGGCGGGAAACACGGAGGAGCCGCCGTCGTAAGCGACGCAATGTCGCGGCCAGTCACCTCCGTTTTCCGCGAAGGAGCAATGATTCCAGGGATGAAAATCGAGGCTTACGATCTTTCTGGCATAAGCGTCGGGCCGTTCCAGTATATAACGGCTTAAAGCGGCAATCGCTTCTTCGGCGCCCGGCACGGGCAGGGAGCCTGTTATAAAGTCAATTTGAGGATCCACAATGAGTAGAATTTCATTCATGTCTTTTAACCGCTCATTCGGGAGTCTGTATAGAGACGCAGTCCGGCGTACCCCACAGTATGCTCGTAATCCCCCGAAACTTTGCCCGAAGTAGTATGCGCCACCAGCTCCGCATTAACTCCGCCCAGATCGCGCGCCGCGTAAAGCGCCAAAGCCAGCGGAGCGGCTCCGCACATGCTGATGTCCTTTTTTTCCACTACGTTCAGAAGTCCTTCGGGATCAGCTTGCAAAGCCTTCGCGAGAGCTTCCTCGTCTTTTTTGATGGTCGTGTTTTCATCCTCGTAATGATTCATATCCGAACTTACAATTAAGCCGGCGTCCGGATTCTCTTTCAGAACCCTGGCCAAACCTTTGGCGCCTTTCGCAAGGATTCCGGGATTTCGCGTCCCGACGCATACGGGGACGATTTTTAAACCTTTCGTCTGTTCTTGAAGAAACGGAAGCAACACTTCAATGGAATGTTCGCCCAGATGCGCGCTGTCATCAGCCGCGAAACCAGTTCCTGAATTAACAAGATTATCGGCCAGTTCCTCGTCGATGGCCACCGGGCCCAGAGGAGTGAGCCATTGGCCTCGCGTCCACACGCTCAACGGCGTCCCGTAGCCTGTATGATTGGGGCATAGAATTATCAGCCGCGAAGGCAACAAAACGCCGCCCAGGGTTTTGCCGATAACGTCGCCGCAAAAAACATGGCCGGCGTGAGGAAGCATAAGGGCCCATACCGGTTTATCCGGTCGGGATCCCAGCTTGAGGTATCCATTGACCTCGTTCTTTAGTCCGTTTCCATCGAGCTGATAAAATCTGCCGGCCGCGACCGGTCTTCTTGTTCGCATGCTGCCGCTCCATTACGTCTAACGAACATTAAAAAAGTTGATAACCCCTATGCCAGTGATGAACTACGCGCCCGCGAATGGTTTGTCCTAAAAAAGGCGTGTTCCAGCTTTTGGAATAAAAATTTTCTTTGGCCGCGATCCATTCTTTCCCGGGATCATAGAGGATAAAGTCGGCGGGATCGCCGGGCGAGAAATCGTTGACGGGTATTCCGAAAATTTCCCCGGGCTTCACCGCCCAAAGCCTGTGAAGATCTTTTTCGGAGATCGCGCATTCGTCGACAAGACGGAAAGTAAGCGGCAAAGCCAGATCCAGACCGGAAAAACCGCATGGAGCATCGTCCAGGGAGACGTCTTTTTCATAGGCCGCGTGCGGGGCGTGATCCGTCGCCAGAATGTCGATCACCCCTTCCCTTACCGCTTTTCTGAGCGCTTCCCTGTCCTCGGGCCCTCGCAATGGCGGGCTTACTTTAGCCTGGGTATTATAACCTTCCAGCCATGTTTCATCCAGAAGGAGATAATGCGGGCAGGTCTCCGCCGTTATTTTTACGCCTCTCGCTTTTCCCCAGGCGATAATATCGACGGTCGCGGCCGAGGATACATGGGCGATATGCGCCGGCAAATCAAGATATTCGGCGATCATTATGTCCCGCGCCGCCTGGATGGCTTCGCCGCACCAGGGCTGGCCTTTAACGCCCAGCTCTCCGCTTACGCGGCCTTCGTTCATTCGCCAGTTTTTCGCGAGCCAGGGGTCTTCGCAATGATCTATAAAAATCATGCCCAGATCGGCGGCGTATTCCATCACGCGTCGCAATATTTCCGCGCTTTCCAGAGGCCTGCCGTCATTGGAAACCGCGACGCATCCGGCCTCTTTCAATTCCGCCAACGGAGCCAGGGAGACTCCCGCGAGTTCTTTTGTCGCCGCGGCTATGGGATAGAGATCCGGTCCATGCGGCCAGCTTTTCCGGGCGCGCTCCAGCATAAAAACGGTAATCGCGGCCGCGTCGTTCACAGGCCTGGTATTGGCCATGCACATAATCGCTCCAAACCCGCCATGAGCGGCGGCGCTCAACCCCGTTGATATGTCCTCTTTATATTCGAATCCCGGCTCGCGAAGATGCGTGTGGCAATCGATAAGCGCGGGCAACAACGTTAGTCCCCCGCCGTCGAACCTGGGAAAATCCGGAGAATATTCGCAATGTCCGGCGGGCGTCATGGTGACCACGCGACCATCGTCGATCAACAAATCCGCGGCCGCCTCCAGATGAACAACGTTTTCAAGCAACAGCATTTTTATCCTCGTTTCTTCCCGCGAGCAGATATAATATCGCCATCCGGACAGACACGCCCGCGGCTACCTGATCCAGAACCAGGGAGGCCGCGCCGTCGGCTATCTCGTCCGAAATCTCGAGTCCCCGATTCATTGGACCGGGATGCAGGACCTTGGCTCCGGGCTTGGCCAGTTTCAGATGCCTTTCGCTCAAACAATAACGTTTGGCGTATTCGCCCAGATCGGGAAGCAATCCCGCCTGTTGCCTTTCCAGTTGCAGGCGCAAAGCCATTATCGCGTCCGCGCCATCGGCGGCCTGCTCTAGATCCGGATAAACTTCGACTGGCCAGTCGTCAATTCCGGCCGGAAGAAGCGTGCGCGGAGCGCAAACGCGCAATTTTACTCCCAGGGAATGAAGCAAATGTATATTGGAACGGGCAACCCGGCTATGCGCTATATCTCCCAATATAAGCAATTCGCGGTTCTTGAAATCGCCGCGCCAAAATTGATCGAGAGTGAAACAATCGAGCAAAGCCTGCGTGGGATGCGCGTGCCAGCCGTCGCCCGCGTTGATTATGGAGCATTTCAGTTTTTCGGCGAGATACCGCGCGGCGCCGCTGGCCTGGTGACGGATGACTATTATATCCGGATTCATGGCTTCCAGGGTTAGTCCCGTGTCCTTGAGACTTTCGCCTTTGTTTATGCTTGATCCGGCGGTAGCCAGAGAAAATGTGTCGGCTGAAAGTCTTTTCGCCGCGACATCGAACGACGTTTTCGTCCGCGTGCTGTTTTCGGCAAAGAAAAGCATTACGGTTTTGCCTTTCAGCGTGGGGACTTTTTTTACCGGCCTGGTGTTTATTTCGCGAAAGCCGTTCGCCAGATCGAGGATTCGTCGCGTTTGCTCCCCGTTCAGTTGCGTGACGTCGAGCAAATCTTTATGCGGCCACGCGCTATGGGTATCGTTCATCTCCTCTCTCCGGGAATTTAAAAAAAAATCCCGTTAAAACGGGATCCGGCGGTAATTATTCAACTTGTTTTATTCATGGCGATAGCATAGAAAAATAGCGCCCTCCTGTAAAGCGGCGGTTGACGTAAATTGGCCGCTGGATTAATTTTTAGCGCGCGCTCGTCGGCGCGTAAGGACATTCGTATCAATTTGGAGAAATCCGATGACTCTTGTGCTCGCCATATATTTGGGATGCGGCGCCGTAGTCGGCGTCCTCGCGGGTCTTCTGGGCATAGGCGGCGGCACGGTTATCGTGCCAATGCTCCTCGTGGCGTTTGGCTCGCAAAATATTCCGCCGCAATATTATATGCCCATGGCCCTGGGCACCTCCCTGGCCTCCATTATGTTCACTTCCATTTCTAGCGCCTGGTCCCAGCATAAGCGCGGATCGGTAAAATGGGATATTTTCCGGAATATTACTCCTGGCATCCTCGTAGGCACATTTTTCGGAGGGATGATCGCTTCCCGGTTGCCAACGCTTTTTCTGAAACTTTTTTTCATCTGTTTCCTGTTTCTCATCGCCTATAAAATGATTTCCAAATTTCAACCGAAAGCCAGTAGACAAATGCCCAAAGCGGCGGGGACTTCCCTCGCCGGCGTCGTCATCGGACTCGTGTCCAGCTTCGTCGGCATCGGCGGAGGCTCTCTCTCCGTTCCCTTCATGGTTTATTGCAATGTGCCCATGCATACCGCGGTGGGCACATCCGCGGCTATCGGTTTCCCCATCGCCGTGGCCGGAACTCTTGGCTATGTGGTAAGCGGCTGGAATATGCCCGATTTGCCATCCTATTGTCTCGGTTTTGTGAATTTATACGCGCTCCTCGGCATCGCGGCGGCCAGCGTGTTCACCGCGCCTTTAGGCGTGCGACTGTCCCACTCCCTGCCCACGGCGAAACTAAAAAAGATATTCGCCTTTTTCCTCATTATCATCGCGCTGAAAATGCTCTGGGATCTTGTTTGATCCCCCCCGATGATACCGAATATGTCATCCACGCGAAAAAATTCGCGAGTATGGCGAGGGAATTCCCAAAGCGCGGTCTCGCCGTAGCGGAGCCTTTGCGCGTCGTGGACAACGCTTTCATTACTGTAAAAAATGGGCGCGTAGAAAAAATCTCCTCCCGTCGGCCGCCCTGGCGTTTAAAATTTATCGAAATCGATTCCGGCTATCTGACGCCCCCCCTAGTCAACGCCCATACGCATCTGCAACTTTCATGGCTCAAAAACCGCCTCGAGCTTGGGCGGGGGTTCGCGACCTGGCTAAAAAGCCTGGTTCCAATTTTATTGAAGACGAAAAATTTCGAAGCCTCCCGCGCGCGGGAAGCCGCGAGAAAAGCTGTCGAGGAGTTGCTCGCGGGCGGCGCGCTTTTTGTCGGCGACATCGGCGGCTCAATTCCGGGAGCGCTGACGTTTATCTCCCGGGAGACCAATAATCGAAGCATGATCGCCCGTCTATTCTGCGAAAGATTCGGCTGGGAGAAATGCGACGATGTCTGGCCATCGCGTTGCCGCGACGAAATAAAGGATCTAATAAACGCCGCGCCTTGCGGACACGCGCTTTATTCGACAAGTCCCGCCGCTCTCATGGAAACGCGCCGCTGGTGTCGCGCCCATGGCCTACCGTTTTCCATCCATCTAGCGGAATCTATTGAGGAAGATCTTTTATTGCTGGATGGCGCCGGAGAGTTATGCGAATATTATAGGGACAAAGTCCTACCGTCGGACTGGACTCCGCCGGGAAAAAAGCCGGCGGAATACGCGGCTTCGCTTGGGTTGTTGGGAGCTGGCTCGCTCGCCGTCCACGGCGTCAGACTGTCCGGGCGGGATCTAAAACTTCTCGCGACTTCGGGCTGCGCCCTTTGCCTATGTCCCAGATCCAACGCGTCGATAAACGTCGGGCTCGCTCCTTTTAAAGAGGCTCTCGAAAGCGATGTTCTTCTCTGCCTGGGCACGGACAGCCTCGCTTCGTGTCCGGATCTGGACGCGCGACGCGACGCGGTTTATTTGCGGGAAAAGTTTGATTTTCCGCCGGCCGCTTTGATCCGGATGTTGACAGTTAACGGAGCCGCCGCTCTGGGCTTCGATTACCGTCGTTGCCAGATTCGCGAAGGATACAAAGCCTCGTTTGCGCGCGTTGAAAATCTGGATTAATATAGAAGTTATATCCGTCTCGATATTCCGGATCGCGATGAACCAAATCCATCCTGGAATAAAAAACCTCTTTCAAATTGGGCGTAGATGAGTTGGGAAAATAAATTTAATAGCGAGATCGCCGCCGCTATTCTCGATGGGTTGCCCATGGGAGTCCTGTTTTGCGACAGGGAGGGCGTCGTGCGTTTTGTAAACGCCGCCTATGCCCGCCTTCTTGAAAAAGATCCGGAGGAGATAGTAGGTTTCCATATTACAAAATCTATTCCCAATTCCCGGGCTCGCGACGTAATGGATAGCGGCGTCGCCGAAATGGGAGAGCTATGCAAACTCAATCCGGGGAGTTCGAGAATAGTCATTGTCAACAGACTTCCCCTGCGCGACAAAAGCGGCGACGTGACAGGCATGATATCCCAGGCGCTGTTTAATAATCCGGAAGAATTGCGTCGACTCTCCTCCAAAATTGATCAACTGGGACGTAAACTCTCTCATTACAAGAAAAGATTTCAGGCCGGTATGGCGCCCCAGCATACTCTGGCAAGTATTTTGGGCGAAAGCGAGGCCATACGCGCGACGAAACGACAGGCGACAAGTTACGCTCGCCAGGACGCGCCGGTGCTGATTCTGGGCGCCACAGGGACGGGAAAGGAACTCTTCGCCCACGCTATACACGCGGAGAGCGACAGGGCGGACGGACCGATGGTATGCATTAATTGCGCCGCCCTCCCCCGCGATCTCTTCGAAAGCGAGCTGTTCGGCTACGCGCCGGGAGCTTTTTCGGGAGCCGGACGCGAGGGCAAACTTGGACAAATCGAGCTTGCTGAAAACGGCTCCCTGTTCCTGGACGAAATCGGAGAAATGCCGCCGGATATTCAAGTCAAATTATTGCGGGTGTTAGAAAATCGCTCGCTCCGCAGACTGGGAGCCGTAGAAACCAGGCCGGTAAACTTCAGGTTGATCGCGGCCACCAACCGCGACATTCCGGCTATGTTGAAAAACGGAGCCTTCCGCGAGGATCTGTACTACCGGATTAACGCGTTCACCCTGCGGATCCCGCCGCTGAACGATCGCGCGGGGGACATCCTGATTATCGCGCGGCATATTCTGGATCGGATCGGACTCGAACAAGTTGTATTTTCCCGCGAAGCGGAAGAAGCCATGTCGCGCTTCTCCTGGCCCGGCAACGTCCGGCAACTGCATAACGCGGTGGCTCGCGCGGCCGCCATGCGCGATGGCAACGTCATTCGTATTTCCGATTTCCCTCCGGAAACTTTGCCTAGTCTTGACCCGGGTCCAAATAGCCAGGAATCGTCGGGCGAATTGTCAGGCATGATGTTCGAAGCCGAGGCCCGTTGCATTCAATCCGCGCTGGACGCCTGCGGAGGCAATGTCTCCGCCGCCGCCAGGAGCTTAAAAATTGGTCGCGCGACGCTTTATGAAAAAATCCGCAAATTCGGACTTGTCTTGAATCGGGGCAAAAGTTGAAACGGCGTTTCCCGCTTTGAACAGCGTCGGCATTAATTTTCCCCTCGTATTCTCCCGCGGGATAGAATGCTCGCGCCATAGCGGGGGGGCAATAAAATTATCCAACCCGTTATGACGATTTTGCGAGATAAAGACGCCCGCGAAATCGCCCCTGGGCTAACGCGCTTCGCCGTTGTAGAATAAATTCAAGGGGAATTTGCTAAAAAACTTCCCAACCGGTACAAAATAATCGCCTTAAGCTCCGGATCCATTTTTGCCAAATCCTGATTTCTCTTGATTATGACCGCTAAAAATTTTCCGCGCGACGCCGCGTCCAGCTTTTTTCTCAGCGGTCTCGATATGTTCCGGAGCCTGTTCGGCATTTGCTCCGCAAGAACAGAGCGGACTGTTTTCAATAGCCCGCCCTATAAATTATTTTCGCGCGATCAAGTTTAATCCATACTTCAGCCTTTTTGATTGTATGCCCGGACATAATCTTCGAGCAATGTCAGAACTTCCGGAATATCCAGATCCGACGTATCGATGATTATGGCGTCTTCGGCGGGTCGCAATGGCGCCGTCGCTCTGGTCCTGTCCTGTTCGTCGCGTCTGGCAATCATGGTCGCGATTTCTTCCAGCGTCGCTTCGCTCCTTTTTTCGCGCGGATCGTTCAAACGTCTTCCCGCCCTGACTTCCGGTCTGGCCTCTAGAAAAAACTTGCGCGTCGCGTTTGGAAACACAACCGTTCCCGTATCCCTGCCCTCCGCTACCAACGAGGTCTGTTCGCCCAGCTTTCTTTGCGCTTCAAGCAGGATGGCGCGAATTTCCGGTCGCGCGGCTATTTTCGATGCCAGGGCGCCAATTTCTTCGCTCCGGATCTCCGCGCCGATAACTTTTCCGTTGAATAGCAACCGTGTGGCGTCGCCGTAGCCTTCGAGGGAGAACTCCGGCTTTTTTCGCCGCAATTCTTCTTCCGAAAGCCTAGCAGCCTCTTCTCCCAGGGTATAAGCCAATATTCTGAACATCGCGCCGGTGTCCAGGAATGGAACGCGCATTTTTTCCGCGAGGGCTTTCGCCAGGGTAGATTTTCCTACGCCGGCCGGACCGTCTATGGCGACGATCATTTTTTCGTCGCTCATGCCGGCTCCCCGGTATTGGAGCCGTTCAGGATCTCGCCGACAGCTTTGAGGAACAGCTCGTTTTCCCGCGGCGAACCGACGCTTACCCTGAAATAGTCCGGCAAACCGTAGCTTTTCAGACGCCGGATTATCACGCCCCGTTTGAGCAGTTCTTCAAAAAATTCGCGGGGCTTCGCGACCGGAGGACGGAACATGATAAAATTCGCGGAACTGGGAAAGACCTCGCAACCGGCGCGCGCTAATCCCGCTGAAAGGATTTCGCGCCCTTCGCGGACTACGGACAGCGTCTTTTCGCGAAAGGCCTCGTCCCGTAGAGCCGCTAAAACCGCTTCCTCCGCGAGGATATTGACCGAAAAGGGCAATCTGGCCGCCCAGAACGCGCGAGCTATATTTTCGGGAACGATCCCGTAGCCTATCCTGAGGCCGGCTAGACCGAAACTTTTGGAAAATGTTCGCAAAAAGGCCGCGTTCGCGGGCAACTCGCCGCTGGCAAGCAAAGAGGAGGCCTTTTCATCCGGCGCGAAATCCATATAAGCTTCGTCAATGACCAGAAGAGCCCGCGGAGCCTTCGCTCCGAGTTCCCGGACGAAACGCCTGACATCGTCCTCCGGCGGACAATACCCTGTTGGATTGTCCGGGGTAGTTAAAAACGCGAGACGGGTATTTTCATCCGTCAACCGGAGAAGTTCTTCAAGATCGAAAGAAAAATCGTCTTTCAGCCGCGCCCTTTTTATCTCAATATCCGCGACCCTGGCTTGAGAGGGGTAGAGCGCGAAACAGGGATTGAAACAAACGATATTGTCGCCCTTTTTCGCGGTCATGCGGATTAGCATATCGATGATTTCATCCGAGCCGTCGCCGACGACGACATTCTCCGCGGGAACTTTATGCCATTCGGCTATGGCGCGAACAAGGGCCGGGTTGCCTCCGCGCGGATAACGAAAAACGCCCGACGCGCCCGCTCGTATGGCGTCTATGACAAGATTAGACGTTCCGAGCGGATTTTCGTTGCTGGCAAGCTTTATAATTTGATCAAGACCGTATTTTTCGCGTATTTCGACTATGGACAAGCCTGGCTCGTACGGATCCAGCCCGGCGATATGCTCCAGGACTCGCGGACTGGCGGCGCTCTCCGCGCTTACTTGCATGGTTTGGCCGGCTTGAAAGGCTGGGACGGCCGGATGGTTAAAACTGGCATATCGGCGTTTTTCACAACCTTTTCCGCGACGGATCCAAAAAGGATCCGGTCGATGCCCTTGCGCCCGTGCGTGCCCATGACGATAATATCGACTTTTTCTTCATGGGCCCTGTTGAGGATCTCTTCCGCGGCGTAGCCAATAAGCACCTGACCCCGCGCTTCGACGCCCGCGAAATTTTCCGTTACGAAAGCTTCCATGGATTGCTCGGCGCCGGTAACAATTTCGCCCACAAAATTTTCGATCGTGTTGGGCGGAACATGGAAACCCACATACTGGCTAAGGGACGGCGCCGTGTAAACCACCACAACGCTCGCGCCGAACGCTTTGGCCAGCATCGACGCGTGCGCCGCTACTTCTTTGCTATGTTCGGATAAATCCACCGCGCAAAGTATCTTTTTCACTTCTTTCATGGCTAGTCTCCCGGCGTCTATTGTGTTGCCTCCCCAAAAAACTTAAAACAGATTCGTCCTTTTTGCAAACGCGGCCAGGAAGGAAAAATTTTCCCATATCGGACGCCGGAAAGCGGCGAAAACCGCCATTTTCTGGCCTCCTCGAGTATGGCCGGATTCTTGCATTTATAGGGCAAAACGCCAACCCTGGAGGCGATATGGAAATTAATACCCAACCGCTGGAATCGTTGCTTAACTTGCGGGAGCAACAGGCGCTTCCCGGCAAGAAGGAGAGCGTCCCCGTTCAGGCTTTTGAAAAAGTATTTAACGAACAACTCTCCCAAAACGAAACGCGGACGAACGAAATCGCCGGCGCGGACGCCATGCAAACCGCGCTGTTAAGCCAGCTCAAGCTCGAAAAAAGCGGAGCCGTCGCCGGCGACATGGAACAGGATGCTCTCATGGCCGCTTTTGAACAGGCATCCGGCGTCCTTAATCAATGGGACGAATACGCGCGCATACTGGGCGGGGCCAGCTCCGACGCTTCCCTGCGCGACGCCTGGTCGGCGCTCGAAGGTCTGGATTCCAACATCGCGAATTTGCGGGCCAATCCCCTCGCCGGCTCCAACGCCGCGCTCGATGGTCTTATTAACGAGCTTGAGGTCATGGCCGCAGCGGAGAAATTCAAATTCAATCGCGGCGACTATCTGGGCTAACAGCGTCCGTCGCCCGAACGAATTATCCGGAAAGACGCGGGATCGTTTCCCGATGCTTTCCGGATTTCGTTTTTTAAGCATCCGGCGCGTATTTTTTCAACAGTTCCACATATTTTCCCGCGTAGGCGTCTATTTCGGCGGAGCGGTACTGCACAATAAAACGGGGATGTTCGATGGGGATGATCTCGTCGAAAAATTTGTGTTTCCCGTTTATCTTTTCCAGAAATTTCGCGTTCTTGCCAATTCCCATACATACGCAAACCCGGCGATCCACGCCCAGCGCGCATTGTTCCTTGAGCGTTTTTATAATGAAGGGCTCGGCGACCCGCATTAGCGCGGGAGAGTCGTAATAATTGGCGTTGACGGTTTTTTCGCCGGTCCTGATAAAACCCAGGGGACAGACCGAATTAATGTACCATTCCCTATAAAATTTTTCCGCGCCGCCGTATTCGCCTATAACCTTATATACGAAACGGCTTGACGGCTCGCTCGCGTCGGGACAGGATGGGACGCGTATATCGCAAAATTCCGCCAGTCTTTTTGGATCCGTAAAAGGAACGCCGGTAATGCCCGCGCCAAACCGCCCTGGATTAATGCCTAGAATAATCCCCCTCGGGCGGTTATCATTATAATATTTGTCGTAGAACTCCCGCGAAGCGGCGGTGGCGCACTCGTTTTCCCGAAATGGATTCATAATCCCGAAGCCTTCGGGAAGTTTTCCGGTAAATTGCAAGCCGGCGTTGAAACGGTCCATCCGTTCCCCAAACGTCCCCGGCTTTTCTTTTATTTTCGCGCCGTCATCCTTCATATATAATCTCTCTTATGTTCTAATCCGGACTCCGCTTCTCGCCGTTTCCGCGAGCCATTCGTCGAACGCGGCGACCGCCCTTTCCGAACAGGCTTTTTTGCGATCTCTTTTACGGATCCCCTTTTCCACATCGGGCATTAAACCAAAAGTGATATTGGAGGGCTGGAATTTCTTCGCCGGTCTTTTTAAATGACCCAGCAAGGCGCCAAGCGCCGACGTCTCAGGCAAGGGAGGCAAGTCGTTTCCCGTTTCCAGCGCCGCGAGTCGATGCCCTAGCCATAAGCCAGTGGCGGCCGACTCAATATAGCCTTCCACGCCCGTGATTTGGCCTATTAAATAAACGCCGGGACGTCCGCGCAACCCAAGATTACCGTCCAGCGCCTCGGGCGCGTTGACGTACGCGTTCCGGTGCATGCTTCCAAACCGGACAAATTCCGCGTTTTCCATCCCCGGAATCAGTTTGAAAATTCTTTCCTGTTCCGGCTGAAGCAATTTTGTCTGGCATCCGACGAGATTGCAGGCGGAAAAATTATTGGTTTCCGGCCGTAGCTGCAATACCGCCCAAGGCTTTCGTCCCGTAGCGGGATCGGTTAGCCCCACTGGTTTAAGCGGTCCATGCGCCAGGGTTTCCATACCCCGCTTCGCCAGCGCTTCGATGGGCATGCAACCTTCGAAATGCTTTTCAGTTTCGAACTCCCTCGGGGCGAAAGTTTTTCCGTCCCGCAGTTCCGTTACGAATCTTTCGTATTCCTCTTTGTTCATAGGGGCGTTGAGATAATCGCCCTCGCCTTCTTCGTAACGCGACGCGCGGAAAATTTTGCCGCTGTCCAGGGACTGGCTCCAGACTATCGGAGCTATGGCGTCGTAAAAATAACAATTTTGGCGTCCCGTCGCCTCGGCCAACGAGTTTATCAGAGACTCGTCGCCCATGGGGCCGCAGGCTACGATTATCCCCTTTTCTCCGGCGGCTTTTAATTCCTCGTCGTCGAGGCTTTCAATTTTCCTGTTAATTATGGCAATATTTTCCGCGCGCGAGAGCCTTCGGGTAAGATCCTCGGCGAACGCGCGACGATCCGTCGCGAGGGCTTTTCCGGCGGGGACGCGATTTTTCACGGCCGCGTCCATTAATGGACTACCCAGGAGACGCATCTCGCGTTTTAACAAGCCCGGGCCGCTCTCCGGCGAATCGGATCGGAAAGAATTCGAACATACCAGCTCGGCGTAAGAATCGATGGAATGCGCGGCGGATCTGGAGCCGGGTTTTTGTTCGAATACGGTCGCGCGTATCCCATAACGATCCAGGATTAGCGCCAATTCCGTTCCGGCCAGCCCGGCTCCTATAATAGCGTATTGGCTTTTGTTCATCCTCTTGCCTCCTACGCGACAGCCGCTCCTCGTCGCGCGTATTTAGCGGCGATATTCTTGAACCCGCTATTTT
>CAMWPE010000020.1 GCA_947176055.1 uncultured Desulfovibrio sp. | reverse complement strand
CCATTTTTTCTTCGGGCGCGCCCCGTAATCGTACGCCCAGATTATTTCGTTGATAAAAGACGCCCGGCCGAAAATCTCGTCCAGCAATATTTTGCAATAATGAATTTCACGATAATCGAGATGGAAAAAAAGGGATCCGTTATTGGTTAGAATACGCCGGGCTTCGATCAGTCTGGGCTCCAAAAAGCCTAAAAAATCATCGAAATTATCGTTATAACCGCTGGCGCCCAGTTTTACTGTCTTATATCTTTTGCCGCCAAAACCCGTACGGTCTCCTTCCTCCGAAGCGACCGTTTTAATGCGCGTCCTTTGTTGGGTCTTTCCGGTATTAAATGGCGGGTCAATATAGATTAAATTTATTGACGAACTTTTTAAATTCTTCAGAACGTTTAAGTTGTCGTCAAAATATATATCCAGTTTGGCCATCTTCGCGATGAAAAGAGCTCCGGCGCGAACGAGGCATTCGCGCCGGAAAACCGGATCTAAGCGATCCGGCTATTGGCGGGATTATCGCAGACGCTGTTGATCAGACGGGGATGGGCGTGGAGCCTCTCCAGATTTTCCATAAACTCGTTATGCGGGGTATTGAGAACAATGACGTCGGCCCGGTCCAGCGCGTCATCAAGCGTAGCCAGCTCCAGGCCCGCTTCGGCCAGCTTCGGGGGCAACTGGGAAATATTCGGCTCGACGGCCAGTACTTTAGCGCCGGTCGCGGCCAGATCGAGGGCGATTTCAATAGCGGGACTTTCGCGCAGATCGTCAATATTGGGCTTAAAAGCGAGCCCCAGGCTGGCGACGACGACATCGTTTATCTTTTTGTCCGGGTGATCATTCAAAAAATCGTCCAGTTCTTTTTTCGCTTTTTCTACAACAAATTCAGGTTTATTATCATTTATATTCCTGGCCGCGCCAATAATCTTCGCTTCATCCGGACAAGAATCGACTATAAACCAGGGGTCCACGGCTATGCAGTGACCGCCTACGCCGCACCCTGGATTGAGTATGTCGACGCGCGGATGCCTGTTGGCGAGTTTAATAAGTTCCCAGACATTAATACCGAGTTTATCGCAAATAATAGACAATTCGTTCGCGAAAGCTATATTCACGTCCCGGAAACTATTTTCCGTCAGTTTGCACATTTCGGCTGTTCTGGCGTCCGTCAGCAAGATATCGCCAGTTACGAACACCCGATAAACATCCGCGGCCATTTCGCCGGCCTTTTTACTGAGTCCCCCCATGATTCTGTCGTTTTCCACCATTTCCTGAACGACTTTGCCCGGTAAAACGCGCTCCGGGCAATAGGCGATCTGGACGTCGGCCTCTTCGCCCGCGGTTTGAGGGAAAGTAAGATCCGGTCTTTCCGCGGCCAGCCATTCGGCAAGCTGTTCCGTAGCCCCCACTGGGGACGTGGATTCGAGAATGACCACATTGCCCTTGCGGAGGACTGGAGCCATGGATTTGGCCGCCGCCTTGATATAACTTAAATCTGGCTTATGACCCTCTTTGAATGGCGTGGGCACCGCTATAATAAAGGCGTCGGCTTCTTCAGGTTCCTTGCCGGCCGACAATTTTCCGTCGTCGACGGCTTTTTTAAGAATTTCTCCCAGCCCGGGTTCGACTATATGCATCTTCCCGGCGTTTACGGAATCGATCACATGATCCGTCACGTCGACGCCCCTGGCGGTCGCGCCTCGCGAAGCGAGCAATGTCGCCGTGGGCAACCCAATATAGCCCAGACCGTAAACTACAACCTTATCTATCTTCATGACCATTCCTTCCCGCCATATTTTCGAGAATTTTTGCTATTTTAAGGCCCGCGTCGCCGTTCCCATAGGGATTTTCGGCGTTGGCCATCGCCGCGTAAGCGGCTTGATCGTCAAGAAGCCGCTCTGTTTCGTCAATAATGGTCTTCTTATCCGTGCCTACCAGCCTTGCGACCCCCGCCTCCAGCGCCTCCGGTCTTTCCGTGCAATCGCGCATAACAAGCACCGGCTTTCCCAAAGCCGGTGCCTCTTCCTGAATACCGCCGGAATCGGTGATGATAATATCGCTCCGGGTCATTAAATAGACAAAGTTTAAATAGTCCTGCGGTTTGATAAGGAAAATATTGGGATGTTCTCCCAACGCCCGATTCACTGGCTCCTGCACCCGGGGATTGGGATGAACCGGATAGACCAGCTGAACGTCGGGGCGACCGGCAAGGGCGGACAGCGCGTCGCAAATATGCTCCAGGCCTTCGCCAAAATTTTCGCGGCGATGACCGGTCACGAGGATCAATTTCCTGTCGGGACGCAGATATGAAAAATGTTCGCTCGCAGCCGTTTTTAGTTTATCGTCTGTTTCGATCATTTTCTTTACGGCGAGGAGAGCGTCGATGACCGTATTGCCGGTAACGTGAATCCTGTCGCCAGGGATCCCTTCTTTGCGCAAATTTTCCGCGGCCTTTTCGGTAGGCGAAAAGTGAATATCGGCGACCGCTCCGGTAATCCTCCGGTTTATTTCCTCCGGCCAGGGAGCGTATTTGTCGCCGGTGCGCAGGCCGGCTTCAACATGGCCAAGAGGCACTTTCGCGTAGTATCCGGCAAGCGTAGCCGCCATGGTCGTGGTCGTGTCGCCATGCACAAGCATTACATCCGGCCGCCATTCATTGAGAATATGATCCATTCCCGTGAGAACGCGATGGGTTAAATCCGGCAAGGACTGACCTTGTTTCATTAAATCCAGATCAAAATCCGGCGAAATATCAAAAAGCTCCAGCGCCTGATCGAGCATCTCGCGGTGCTGGGCCGTCACGCATACGCGAGACTCGAATCCATCAATCGCCGCGAGAGCTTTCACCACCGGCGCCATTTTTATGGCTTCGGGTCGCGTGCCAAAAACGCTTAAAATCTTCATCATAAAACCTGTAACCTATTGAACAAGAGCATATTCCGCTCGGGTTTATCCATTCGCCGCGACGTCCCCTCTAAAGGAATCTCGCGCCCCGCGCTTTGCGAAGAAACCATGACAGATTAAAAAATTTCGCCTCCGGCCATGATAATATAAAACCGGAGTCCGAATGAAAACCCGCGCGCCCAAATTCCGCCTTCCGACGCACTATCCTGAATAATCCCGCGAAAAGACTTTTACAAGTTATTAATCCTTACCTCTGGGGACGATACGCGCGGGGAGGGGTAAGTTCAAAAAATAAAAATTCCCGTCCCGGCGACGGATGATTTTTTGAGCCTGCCTATCGCGGAATGACTCGCGACGAAACCGTCGCGCTTGATCGGATACCGACGCTTAATTGGCAAATCTTCGCGCTGGATATGGGCCCTCGCGCCCGGAAAAGCGCGCGCTCCCGGTTAACGTTTATACTCCGCGTTCAGTTTTAAAAATTTTCCCATTTTCCGGCAGTAAAATATGGGGCAAAGCGTCGTCAATATGATCAACGGCGACAATTTCAATATCTTTTAGTATTTCTTCGGGCGTTTCTTTCAGAGCTTCCATATTGGCTTTGGGGATAATAACTTTTTTTATCCCCCCGCGATGGGCGGCGAGCAATTTTTCCCGCAATCCGCCAATGGGGAGCGCCCTCCCGCGCAGGGATATTTCCCCGGTCATTGCGACGTCGTTGCGGGCGGGGATACCCAGCAACGCCGAAATAATGGAAGCCGCGAGCGTAATGCCGGCGCTTGGTCCATCCTTGGGAATCGCGCCCGATGGCACATGCACGTGGATGTCGATTTTTTGGTAAAAATCTGGATCCAGACCAAATTTCTCCGCGCGCGATCTCGCGTATGTCAAAGCGGCCTGGGCGGATTCTGTCATAACTTCGCCCAGTTGTCCCGTAGTCGAAATATGACCGCTTCCATTCATTACGCTCGTTTCGACAAACAAGATATCGCCGCCGCGCTGGTTATAGGCCAAACCCGCGCAGACGCCTATTTGCGGAGCGGTTTCGCTCTTTTCGTAACGATATTTTGGCGGCCCAAGATAGGTCGCCAGATTCTGGCGATTTATATTTATCCGTTTTTGCGGATCTTCGCTTTCGACCAGTTTAACCGCTGTCTTCCGGCAAACGGCCGCGATTTCCCTATCCAGATTTCTTACGCCTGCTTCGCGGGTATAGTCGCGGATTATATCCGTAATGGCCTTTTCGGAAATATGTAGATTATTTTTATTCAGACCGTGTTCTACAAGACGACGCGGGAGCAGGAAATTCCTTGCTATCTCCCTTTTTTCTGTTTCCAGATAACTGGGCGCCTCAATAATTTCCATCCTGTCGAGCAAGGGCGCGGGGATATTGTGCAGGGAATTGGCCGTAGTTATAAAAAATATGCGCGATAAATCGTAATCGAGATCGAGATAATGATCCATGAAGGTGGTATTTTGTTCAGGATCAAGCGCTTCCAGAAGCGCGGAGGCTGGATCGCCGCGATAATCCGACGCTATTTTGTCAATTTCATCCAGACAAAAAAGCGGATTATTGGAATGAACGCGTTTTAAAGATTGAAGTATCTTGCCGGGCATAGCTCCCACGTATGTTCGTCTGTGTCCCCTGATCTCCGCTTCGTCGCGCACTCCGCCCAGGGACAGACGAACGAAATCCCGACCGGTCGCCTTCGCCACCGATTTGGCGAGCGACGTTTTGCCCACTCCCGGCGGACCCACAAGACATAGAATGGGCCCTTTAAGACTATTGGATAATTTCTGGACGGCCAAATATTCGAGTATTCGCTCTTTTGCCTTTAAGAGACCGTAATGTTCCCCGTCCAGCAATTGGCGCGTCGCGCGCAGATCAATATTTGTTTCCTTAGATTCATTCCACGGCAAATCGAGTATCCAATCGATATAATTTCTTGCGACGGCGTACTCGGCTGTAGCGGGAGAAATGATGCGCAATTTTCTGACTTCTTCCAAGGCCTTGGCTTTCGCCTCCGCTGGCAAACCCTTTTCTTCAATTCTTTTTTCGAGGGCCAGGGCCTCGGCCTGGGGATCGTCCTCCCTGCCCATCTCCTTATTAATGGCTTTAATTTGCTCCATCAAATAATAATCGCGCTGATTCCGCTCCATTTGTACTTTAACGCGATTTTTGATTCTCTTTTCAACCTCGGAAAGTACTTTTTCTGTCTCGAGCGACTCGAAGACCTTTTCCAGTCTTCTGGCTACATGGCTTATCTCCAATATCTCCTGTTTTTTGCGGGCGTCCAGTTTCAGTTGCGGCGCGATGGCGTCGGCCAGCTCGCCCGGTTCCCGGAATGACATTATGGAGAGAAGGGATTCCTGTGAGATTCTGGGGTTGTTTGCTCCGAATGTTTCCAGCGATTCGCGGGCCGCGCTGGCAAGAGCCATGCCTTCCGGATCGTCTAGACCAGTGTCCGGAATTTCTTGGCCAGAAGCGACAAGCCAGGAGTCGTAGGGTCTCAAATCATCCCAACGCGCGCGATAAAGTCCTTCGCAGAGAATTTTAACCGTCCCGTCGGGCAATTCCAGAAGCTGCAGAATTTTGCAAACCACACCCACGCCATATAGGTCTCCGGGATCCGGATTTTCCGAAAGCGAATCTTTCTGGGCGACAAGAAATATCTGTTTTCCCCGGGCCGCGTTGGCCGCTTCTATCGCATGAATGGAAGATTGGCGCCCAACAAAAAAGGGCATGATGGATTTGGGAAAAATTATGGCGTCCCGCAGGGGCATTACGGGGAGATTTTCAAAAACGCGCGGCGCTTCAGCCATCTATCTCTCTCGGACCGGAGTCTTCGTACTCCGCCTTCGCGCCGTCCGCGTACAGGATGAGGGGTTTCGCTTTTCCCAAAATAACCTCCTCATTAATCACGCAATGGCGGGCGTCAGGCATCGAGGGAAGTTTGAACATAATGTCGAGCATTATTTTTTCCATGACATTGCGAAGGCCGCGCGCTCCGGTTTTTCTTTCAATTGCCTGTTCGGCAATCGCTTTGAGCGCGTCGGGAGTAAACTCCAGATTCACATTATCCAGGTCAAATAATTTTTGATACTGCCTGACAAGAGCGTTTTTAGGTTCCGTGAGGATGCGCACCAGATCCTTTTCATCCAGCTCGTCCACATGCGTGATTATAGGTATCCGGCCGACAAATTCGGGGATTAAGCCAAACTTCACCAAATCCTGCGGGTGAATTTTATCGAGCAGCTCGCCCAGGGGTATTTCCTTGTTTGTTCGCACATTGGCGCCAAAACCCATGGAGGAGCCGCTCAACCGGGATTCGACTATTTTGTCCAGATCGACGAACGCTCCCCCGACTATAAAAAGGATATTGGAAGTGTTCAGGCGTATGAATTCTTGTTGGGGATGTTTGCGACCGCCTTTAGGCGGGATATTGGCTTCCGTGCCTTCTATAATTTTTAATAGCGCCTGCTGGACTCCTTCGCCGGAAACGTCCCTGGTAATGGAGGGTCCGTCGCCTTTGCGCGAGATTTTATCTATTTCGTCTATATAGATGATGCCCCTGCTGGCCGCGTCAATATCATAATCCGCGTTTTGGAGCAATTGCACCAGAATATTTTCAACGTCCTCGCCGACGTATCCGGCTTCGGTCAAGGTAGTGGCGTCGGCTATGGCGAAAGGCACCCTTAAAATTTTCGCCAGGGTTTTCGCCATCAGTGTTTTCCCGGAACCGGATGGCCCGACCAACAATATATTGCTTTTTTCAAGCTCTACATCGTCGCCGATGGCGTCCGAATAGAATACCCTTTTATAGTGGTTATGAACGGCGACCGAGAGTATTTTTTTCGCTTCGTTTTGCCCTATCACGTATTCGTCGAGAGCGGCCTTGATCTCCTGAGGAGAAAGCAATCTCTCGCTCGCCTGTTTATTCTTGTATCTATCCCTTGCTATAATATTATTGCATTGCCTAATGCATTCGTTACAAATATTGGCGTTATTATGGGTTATAAGATTGGCGACTTGCAGTTCATTCTTCCCGCAGAATGAGCAGGACACGCCCTCCTGTTCCTGATCCTGTTCAGATCCCATGCGTTATTCCTTTTCGGTCTCTTTGTCCTTTTCTTTTCTGGACACAAGTATTTTATCAATTATGCCAAAATCTTTAGCCTCTTCGGCGGTGAGATAATTGTCTCTCTCCGTAGCTTCGACTACTTTCTCATATGGCTGGCCTGTGGTATGGGCCAGAAGACGATTTAGTTTTTCTTTTAAACGCAGTATATGCCTGGCGTGGATTTCCACATCCGTAGCCTGTCCGCGAAAACCGCCCGAAGGCTGATGGATCATGACGCTGCAGTGCGGCAACGCGTAGCGCGCGCCCGGCTCACCGGCGGCCAGAAGGAAAGCCCCCATGCTCGCGGCCATTCCCAGGCATACTGTGGACACCGGCGCGCTTATATAATTCATTGTGTCAAAAATGGCCAAACCGGCGGAAACCGATCCGCCGGGCGAATTTATATAAAAACTGATTTCCTTTTCCGGATCCTGGGATTCCAGGAAGAGAAACTGGGCGCAAATGCTCGCGGCCACCGCGTCGTTAACTTCCGTGCCGAGCAGGACTATACGATCCTGCAATAAACGCGAATACAGGTCGAAGACTCTTTCGGATCTGCCTTTTGTTTCCAGCACATAGGGTACCATGCTCATAAGTTTGCACCTTATTTGTCGCCCGAAGCGGCTTCGATACCGGTTCCGGTGTTTTCTTTATCTTTAGATTTCTCATTCGCGGATTCATCGGCGAGCTTTGGATCCACATATTTAATTTTCGCTTTCTCATAGAGAAAGTCCATAGCCTTGTCTGCCAGCATCTTGTCCTTCATCTGAAAGATCATGCCGGTTTCCTGGAGACGTTTATAGGTTTGCTCAAAATCCTCGCCGGAGCGCGCGCAACTTTCGTAGACGCCTTTGACAACTTCTTGATCGGTAATATCGATATTTTCCTTTTCCGCGATTGCCATCAGGAGCGCTTGCGAGCGCGCCAGTTCCTCCGCCCGCGGCCGGAATTCTTCTTTTAACGTCTTTATATCCTTTTTGAGGGAATGAATGGAGATTCCCTGTTTTTCCAGACGCGAAGCGAAATCGCCAAGCAAAAGGGCGACGGTTGATTCCACCATGCCTTCCGGCACGGGGAACTCGGTTTGTTTCAGGATATGATCGAGCAATTTAGCTTGCGCTTCGGACTTGCGCAATTCCTTGGCGGATTTCAGATAGCTTTTGCCAATAATGTCTCTCAAGTTTTCGGCGGATTCAAAACCAAGTTTTTTCGCGAATTCGTCGTTAAATTCAGGCTCGACCTTATTCTTTACCGCGTGTACCTTAACGCGCATATTCAGGGTCTTTCCGGCGAGATCGGGCGCGATAAAGTCCTGGGGAAAAGCGATTTCTTTTTCGGCCGTATGCCCCACGGGAATACTTTTCACCAGTTCTTCAAAATCTTCCAGAGCGTTGCGCGCGCCAAGCTCCAGACTGAAATTCATGGATTTTACATCTTTGACCGGCTCGCCGTTTTCAAAGCCTTCGAAGTCAATAACAGCGATTTGTCCGTCCCGGGCGGGCGCGTTGCCATCCGCTACGACCAGCTCGGCGTTGTCTTTGCGCATTTTTTCTATTATCGCGTCAATAGCCTCCGGATCAGGCTCGGATTTTGTTTCCTCCACCTCTATGCCAATATATTCCGGAAAATCAATAGTCGGCAAGATTTCGTATTCTATTGTGTAATTAAAATCTTTCCCTTTCGCGAATTCGGAGTCGTCCGTATTGATATTATAACCCGCGATTGGTTGATCGCCTGTCTTTTCGGCGATTTCATTAAGATTCATATTAATCGTATTTTCGCGGGATTCCTCCGTGATCTGACGGCCGAATTTCTTTTCTATTACGGAAACGGGGACTTTCCCCTTGCGAAACCCGTCCATCCGCGTCGAATCCCGCAACAGAGCGGTCGACGCCGCAAGAGTTGCGTCCACTTCGCTAGCCGGCACATTGACTGCCAATCTTTTCTTGATGGGAGAGAGTTCAGTAACGGTAAATTCCACCGAGGGACTCCTTTTTCCGGAGGAGGGTTTAAAATGGTGCGAAAGGGGGGAATCGAACCCCCACGCCAAAGCGCTGGATCCTAAATCCAGTGCGTCTACCAGTTCCGCCACTCTCGCAACAATAAATTATAATATTTCTTCGCGGCTCCCGCAAGAATTACGACGCCAAAAATCGCAAAAAGAAAAGCGGCCGTCAGGCCGCGACAGGATTACGCGTCATACGCGCCGCTAACCGCGACGAGGTATCCCGGTCATTTTTTTTCTTCCGTTTTCGTTTCCGGTATTTCCTTGGAAAATTCGATAATCGCCATGGGCGCGTTGTCGCCTTTCCTGCGATCGGCGAGTTTAATTACCCGCGTGTAACCGCCCGGAACATCCGCGAACACCGGTCCAATTGTATCAAAAAGATACTTTACCATCGCGTGATCATTTAGATCCTTGTAAGCCAGTCGCCGCGAGTGAAGATCGTTTCTCTTGGCAAGCGTAATCATGGGCTCGACCACGCCGCGCAAGTCCTTCGCCTTCATTTCGGTTGTGCGGATTTTGCCATGCTGGATTAAAGCCTTCGCCAGATTTAAAAGCATCGCTTTCCGGTGAGCTGGCGTTCTCGAAAATTTTCTGCCGGAATTGTTATGCCTCATTTTGGTGCTTCCTCTTCCATTCCTGAAGTTTTTTCTCGATGCCTTCTTCCTTCATGCCAAAATCAAGTCCCATATCCAGAAGAACGCTTTTAATCTCGTCCAGAGATTTGCGACCGAAATTTTTGGTCTTCAACATATCGGCTTCAGTCCGCTGCACCAGCTCGCCCACGGTCGAAATATTGGCGCTTCGCAGACAATTGGTCGCGCGGACGGAAAGCTCAAGATCATCGATGCTTTTAAAGAGAGCTTCGTTTAATTTGCCGTTATCGTTCGCGCCGGAATGAATATCGCCGGACACGCGCTCGTCAAAATTTATAAACACGGATATCTGATCTTTTATGATCTTGGCGCTATACGCGACGGCCTCGTCGGGAGTAATTGAACCGTCCGTCCAGACTTCCAGGATAAGTTTGTCGTAGTTGGTCATCTGGCCTACGCGGGCGTCCTCCACAGTGTAGGCGACGCGTCGCACGGGCGAAAAGCTGGAATCCATCTTGATGAGGTTGACTTCGTTGTCATCCAGATCCGTGTGATCCTCATGCGGCACGTAACCTTTGCCCATCCGCACTTCCAGTTCCATCTCCAGCGGCGCGTCCTCAGTGATGGTCGCGATATGCAACTCCGGATTCAGTATCTCCACATGCTGATTGGTGGTAATATGGCCCGCGGTCACTTCGCCCTTGGAATCCGCTTTCAAGGTCAGTCTCTGCGGCTCGTCGGTGTCCATCCGCATCCTGACCTGTTTCAAATTCAGGATAATATCGGTAACATCCTCCAGCACGCCATGCAGGGTGCTGAACTCCGCCGGGACGCCGGCGATTTTCACGGAGACAAAAGCCGCCCCCTGCAACGAAGACAACAGGACTCTTCTCAAGGCGTTCCCAATAGTGGTGCCGTAACCGCGCTCCAGCGGCTCGCAAACGAATCTAGCGTGCGTTCCGTCCCTGGACACTCTTTCCCGCACAATCTGCTCGGGTTTAACCAGCTCCGACCAGTTGCGCGCGTTTATCAGCCGCTCGCCCTGTTTGATAAGCATTGGCCCCTCATTTATTTGGAATAAAGTTCCACTATCAGTTGCTCGTTGATCGGAATCTGGATATCGTCGCGTTGAGGAAGGGCTTTCACGGAGCCTTTGAAGGCCGCCGGATCGCTCTCCAGCCATACCGGGACTCCGCGCTTGGCCGCGCCTTCGCCGAACTGCGCGATCACGGGAATCTTGCGATTCTTTTCAGGAACTTCGATCACGTCTCCAACTTTTACCTGGAGCGAAGGGATATCAACCTTTTTGCCATTGAGCGTAAAGATGCCATGCCTGACCATTTGCCGGGCCTGATCCCTGGAATTGGCGAAGCCAAGCTTATAAACCACATTGTCGAGACGTCTTTCCAGCGCGGCGAGCAGATTCGCGCCCGTCACGCCCTTCGCCATATCAGCATTTTCAAAATAGCCGCGGAATTGGTCCTCCAGCACTCCGTAAGCGCGTTTGGTCTTTTGCTTTTCGCGCAACTGAACGGCGTAATCGCTGATTTTCTTCCTCGCGCGACCATGCTGGCCGGGAGCGTAGGGGCGACGCTGATAGGAGCATTTGTCTGTAAAGCATCTTTCGCCCTTTAAAAATAACTTGCAGCCTTCCCTGCGGCAGAGGCGGCATTTGGCTTCGGTATATTTTGCCATATATCTTCCTTGTTCTTCCTCGATTCGCGCTAAATAACCTTCTACACGCGGCGACGTTTGGGCGGACGGCAACCGTTATGAGGGATGGGCGTAACGTCGCGGATAAAAGCCACGCGGAATCCGGCCGTCGCGATGGCCCGCATTGCCGCTTCCCTACCGGAACCGGGCCCTTTCACATAAATTCCAACTGTCCTCATTCCGTTTTCCTGCGCTTTCCGCGCGGCGGTCTCCGCGGCTACCTGCGCGGCGAAAGGCGTAGATTTGCGCGATCCCTTAAACCCGCTCTGCCCGGACGACGCCCAGGATACGGCGTTTCCGCGCGTGTCCGTAAAAGTAATAATGGTATTATTAAAGGTCGCCTGAATATGGGCCACGCCCAAGGGCACATTCTTTCTTTCTTTCTTTTTGGCGGCTTTTTTAGGTTTGGCCATTGTTTATCCTCGCGCTAAAATTATTTTTTCTTGCCTACGGCGCCCCGTCTCGGCCCCTTTCTTGTTCTGGCGTTGGTATGAGTGCGCTGACCCCTGGCGGGCAACCCGCGACGATGACGCAAGCCGCGATAACAGCCTATGTCCATCAGCCGCTTTATATTGCTTGTAACTTCGCGACGCAAATCGCCTTCGACCTTGTAATTCTGTTCCAGTTCCTTGCGTATCTCGTTGACTTCGTCGGAAGAAAGATCATCAATATTCCTTTCCCAGTTTACCCCGGTGGAATCGAGGATTTTCAACGCCGTAGCGCGACCTATGCCATAAATATACGTCAACGCGATATCGACCCTTTTCCCGCGGGGCAAATCCACGCCTGCTATTCTAGCCATTCCTTCTCCTGCCTAGCCCTGACGTTGCTTATGCCTGGGGTTCTCGCAAATAACCCTCAAGATCCCCTTTCGCCTGATCACCTTGCATTTGGGACAAATCTTCTTAACCGATGGTCTGACTTTCATCCTTATCTCCGCGCGGCGCGGTCGCCGCTATAAATTAATTTAATATATTTTTTACGATGGCGCGCCGAACGCGCTCCAGTCCCCTTAATGCCGCTTCAGAAAAAGACTCCGAAGCCTACTCTCTGACGGGCGGACGATTAATGAACTTGGTTTTTTATTATAAATTATCTAAACTGTCAAGTTTCTCCAGGTAGCCCGATTCAAACCGCGATCGGAAACGCTCAATATTTTTGGTCCGCGCGGCGTAATGGCCACGCTATGTTCGTAATGGGCGGCTTTTTTCCCATCCTTTGTTACCGCGGTCCACTTGTCCGGCAAAATTTCGACATCGTAACCGCCGGCTGTAACCATAGGCTCTATGGCGATGACCATGCCATTCTGCAGGGTCAGACCTTTTCCCGCGGGACGGAAATTCGGAACCGCGGGTTTCTCATGCATTTTAGCGCCAACGCCGTGACCTACGAACTGTCTCACAACATTGAATCCAGCGCCTTCCACATATTTTTGGATAGCTTCGCCAATATCATAAACGTCGTTTCCGGCTACGGCTTTTTCAATGCCAACGTACAGGCTCTCTTCGGTGATTCGCATGAGTCGCGCCGTCTCCTCGTCAGGCCGTCCGACGGCGAAAGTCCGCGCCGCGTCGCCCACGAAGCCTTCCCTGGCGACTCCCATATCAAAACTAACTATATCGCCTTCCTCCAGTTTCCTGTCGTTGGGAAATCCATGCACCACCTGCTCGTTTACGGAGCAACAGGTCGCGTAAGGATAACCGCAATAACCCAGGAAAGCGGGGTTAACTTTATAATCCGAACACATATCCATCGCCATTTCTTCGATCATGCGAGTCGTGGCGCCGGGTTTTATCACTTCGGCCGCCGCATCGAGGATATTGGCTACGATGCGGTTGGCTTCCCGCAAGAGTCCAATCTCCCGCTCGTTTTTTATGAAGGCCCCGCAATATTTTTTCATCTCGCCGCCGTCACGCCTTTCCGCCCTTGCGCCCCATATTTTTAAACATTTGGTATTGCGCCGAAATCATATGCGATTCCACCTGATTCATGAAATCCATCGCCACGCCTACGAGAATCAGTAAACTTGTGCCGCCAAAATAGAAGGGCACATTGAAATTGCTTATTAACAGCATGGGCAAGAGGCATACCAAGGAGATATAGATCGCTCCGGAAAAAGTTAATCGGGACAATGTGGTGTCTATATAGCTCGCGGTCTGTTCGCCCGGCCGGATGCCCGGAATAAATCCTCCGGCTTTTTTCAAATTCTCCGCCATTTCTTTGGGATCAAAAATTATAGCCGTATAGAAATAGCAGAAGAAGAACATTAACGCGACATAAAGCACATTGTACATCAGACCGTTTGGAGAAAAGAACTCCGCTAGCCGCCTGACATATTCGTTGCCTGAAAACTGCCCTATTGTCGCCGGAAACAGCAGCAAAGACGAAGCGAAGATCGGGGGAATTACGCCGGCCGTGTTCAATCTCAAGGGCAAATGCGAGGACTGGCCCCCATACATTTTTCTACCCTGCTGTCGTTTCGCGTAATTTATCGGGATTCTTCGTTGCGCCCTTTCGACAAACACTATGAAAACCACGACCGCCGCCATAAATACGAGCAGGATAATTCCCTTGAAAATGCTCATATCGCCGGCTTCGATTAAGGCGTAAGACTGGATGATTCCCCGGGGTATGCCAACGACAATACCGCAAAAAATTATCAAGGATATGCCGTTTCCAATTCCCCTCTCGGAGATTTGCTCGCCTAACCACATCACAAGGACGGCGCCCGCCGTAAACGTTATCATCGTCACCAGCCGGAATTGCATTCCAGGATGCAAAACAACCGGCGCGCCGGACGGACTTGTCATATTTTCCAGACCGACGGCTATTCCCAGTCCTTGAACCAGGGTTATGCCTACGGTGAGGTAGCGGGTCCATTGCGTCGTCTTCCGTCTTCCGGCCTGACCTTCTTCCCTTGCCATACGCTTGATTTCCGGACTAACAACCTGCAATAATTGCATAATAATGGAAGCCGAAATATACGGCATCACGCCAAGCGCGAAGACAGATACGTTTGAGAGACCGCCGCCGGAAAACATATCGAAGAGACTGAATATGGTCCCTTGCATGCTGTCAAAAAACGACGAAAGAGCCGCCGCGTCAACGCCGGGAATTGGGACATGCACGCCGACGCGGTAACAGCATAAAATAAAAAGCGTCCATCCCAGACGTTTAGCCAGAGCCGCTTGACCTGTGTTAGTATTGGGCGCAGCCATGAAATTCTCTTAAATTATATAATTCCGGGGTTCCCGGATAAAAGCCTTTACCCGGGAACAGGATGAAGGTTGCGATCGTCGCGGACAGAATCCGCGCGTCCGATTCGCGATTATTCCGCGGAGGGAGCTTCGATCTCCTCCGCTTCAATGGCGATAAGCTCCTTTACGGTTCCTCCCGCGGCCGTGATCTTCTCTACGGCGGCGCGGCTGAAACGATGAGCCTCCACATTTAAGGGCCGGGAAACATCGCCCCGCGCGAGGATTTTGACCATTTGCGACGGATGAACTATTCGGCGCTCGTATATATCGTCCAGACTAATATCGGTTTTTTCCGGAAAAAATTCCTGCAAGGAATCGAGATCTACTACGCCGTAAACTATCTTGAAAAGCGCGTTTTTAAAACCTCTTTTTGGCAGACGCCGTTGCAGTGGCATCTGGCCGCCTTCGAATCCTGGCCGCACGCCCCCGCCGGACCGCGCGTTCTGGCCCTTATGGCCTCTGCCCGAAGTGCCGCCGAGGCCCGACCCTCCGCCGCGTCCGACTCTCCGGCGCGTTTTCCTCTCCTCGGGGAAGGTTTTAAGATCATGCAGACGCATTTCTCCGCTCCTTATGCTTCTGTCACGGTTACCATATGCGGGACTTTGGCTATGATTCCCCGAATGGCCGGCGTGTCATTAAATTCTCTTTCCGATTGCGTTTTTCTCAAGCCGAGCGAATCCAGGAGCTTCCGCTGATGGGGAGTTGTCCCTATCCGCGAGCGAACAAGTTTTACTTTTATCTTTGCCATGTCATTTCCTCGCGGCTTCCAGCTTTTTGCCGCGAAGTTCGGACACGTCCGCGGCGCTGCGCAACGATTTAAGCCCTTCCATGGTCGCGCGCAACACATTGTGGGGATTATTGGTGCCAATCGCTTTTGCGAGCACATCATGCACGCCGCAGGCTTCCATAACCGCGCGCACGGCTCCGCCGGCGATTATGCCAGTGCCTTCCGACGCCGGTTTGAGCATTACGCTGCCCGCGCCAAATTTGCCCAACACTTCGTATGGCAAAGTTCCCTCGAGCAATGGCACCTGAATTCTGTTTTTGCGGGCTTTTTCCGTAGCCTTGCGAAGCGCTTCGGGCACTTCCTGGGCTTTGCCCAGCCCGAAACCCACGCCGCCTTTGCCGTCGCCCACCACCACAAGCGCGCTGAAGCTGAACCGGCGACCGCCTTTTACGACTTTGGCGACGCGATTCAGGGAAACGATCTTTTCAATTTCTCCCAGCTCGTTTTGCTGGGCTTCGCTATTGTTGGAATTTTCCTGCCGCATGCTAGAACTCCAGTCCGCCTTCTCTCGCCGCGTCCGCGACGGCTTGTACCCGGCCATGATAAATATAGCCGTTGCGGTCGAATACCGCGCGTTCGATATTTTTCTCCTTCGCCAGGCGCGCTATCTCCTTTCCTACCTTCTGGGCGCCGGCGATATTGCAACGCAACCCGGGCTCGTCTTTTTTCAGACTCAAGGTCGAGGTCGCGGCCAGGGTCGCGCCCGCCAGATCATCGATAAGCGACGCGTATATATGGGCGTTGGAACGGAAAACCACCAGCCTGGGACGCTCGGGTGTGCCGGAAATTTTTTTGCGAATCCTGATCTTTCTATGCTGCCGGGACTGATTCTTGCTTTCTTTCATTACAAGCCCCTATTTCTTGCCGCCGGACTTGCCCACCTTGCGGCGGATTGTCTCGGTAGTATATTTGATGCCTTTGCCCTTATAAGGCTCCGGCTTTCTGATGCGTCTGATTCTCGCCGCCGTCTCGCCGACAAGTTCCTTGTCAATGCCAGTCAGCGTCAAAATCTGGCCTTCGGCGGTAGCCTTTATACCTTCGGGCAAATCCACAAAGACCGGATGCGAAAAACCGACCGCCAATTCCACCATATTTCCCTTGACGGCCACGCGATAACCTACGCCTATGACTTCGAGCGCCTTGCTAAAGCCCTTGGTTACTCCCTCCACGCAATTGGCTAGGAGCGTGCGCCGCAAGCCATGCTGGGCGTTGCTCTGCCTTGTGTCATCCTTGCGCGTGAGATGAACCTGATTGTCCTTGATTTCGTAATCGATAACCTTGGAAACGGGCGTGGTCAGCGTTCCTTTGGGGCCTTTTATTTCTATTGATTCTTCCCCGATTTTAATTTCCACGCCCGCGGGAATGGGAACGGGTATTTTACCTATGCGCGACATCCCAGCCTCCTACCACACTTCGCAAAGAAGTTCGCCGCCGACTTTTTTGTCCTGGGCGGTTTTTCCATCCATCACGCCGCTGGAGGTGGACAATACGCAAATACCCAGGCCGTTCTGAACCTTGGGAATTTCCCTGGAATTGACGTAAACGCGGCGTCCAGGCGAACTAATTCTTTTCAACCCGCTGATGACGGGTTTGCCGTTATGATATTTGAGCGTAAGGACAATTTTGTCGCCGTCAACGATCGCGTCCTCAACATAGCCTTCCTGCTTGAGGATGTTGGCCAACGCCTCTTTCATCCGCGAGCGCGGCACATTCACTTCCTTATGCAGGGCCAAATGCGCGTTGCGAATACGCGCGAGCATATCCGCAATGGGATCTGTCAACATCAAGAACTCCTGTTATAGCCCGGACTTAATCCGGCCGTTTACCAGCTGGATTTTCTAACCCCAGGCAATTCGCCGTTAAGGGCCATCTTCCTGAAACAAATGCGGCATACGCCAAACTGACGCATAAAAGCCCGCGGGCGCCCGCATACAGGGCAACGGTTATAACCGCGCGCGCTGAATTTGGGCTTGCGCCTCGCTTTCACTTCGAGAGCTGTGCGCGACATATCTTATCTCCTATTTGCGGAACGGCATGCCAAGCTGATCCAGCAGAAATTTTCCTTCCTTGTCCGTCTTGGCGCTCGTTACGATGGTTATATTCATGCCTTTTGGATTATCCACCCTATCGACTTCCAGTTCCGGGAAAATTGTATGCTCTTTCACGCCGAGGGTAAAATTTCCTCTTCCGTCAAAACCCTTGTCCGGAATACCGCGGAAATCCCTTACCCGTGGGAGGGCGAAATTCATCAGCTTGTCCAGAAAATCCCACATCCTGTCCTTTCGGAGAGTTACCCGGACGCCTATAGGCATGCCTTCGCGCAACTTGAAAGCGGAAATCGATTTCTTGGCCCGCGTGACGACGGCTTTCTGCCCCGCGATAGCGGAAAGCTCCTTCACCGCTTCTTCCATGAGCTTGTTGTTCTGCGTGGCTCCGCCAAGCCCGATGTTTATGGAAACCTTTTCTATTTCCGGCAATTCCATGGGGGAATCGTAATTAAATTCCTTCTGCATTACCGGCACGACTTTATCC